>NZ_DASXHW010000548.1:0-1585 GCF_036488105.1 Mycobacterium sp.
GTTTCACGCCAAACTGCTCCGCCCCGCAGTCAAAAACGACGACGCCCGATTCCCAAATCGCGAGGCAACGTTCTTTTACGATTTCGGCGACGACCCAGAGCGAGAATGGCTCGTTGATTCCATTGTAAACCACACGTTTACGGGAAATTCAATTATATTTCATGTACTATGGGAAACCGGCGAAACGACGCGTGAACCATTACGCAACTGTAAAGAACTCGCCGCCCTCGATAAATACTACGAATTACACGGCGTACATGATTGGAGGGACCTTCCCCGCCAATAGATTCAAAAATCACGCTACCGTGACCGGCCGTGACAAGTGACCTCCCACTTGCAACCGCCAACAACAGCATGGCACCGCGCAAAAACCAAGCCGCCGCATCGAAGCCCGACAAGGGCAAGCAACGCGCAGACGCCCCGGGCCACCAAGGCACGGGAGCAGCGCCCACAACCAGCCCCACCGCAGGACCGTCGGGTAGCGGCCATCGCACCCCGGCGCCTAAACGGAAAGGCAAGAAAAAACGTCGCCAAGACAGCGACGTCAGCGACGAATGGTCGTCCGACGACCCCCTCCTCCGCGACATGGGAGGCCCACCGCCACACGCCGCCCTCGTCAACCACTTCCTCACGCTGCCGGCTGTCGCGACCACCGCGCCACCGCCACTCCAAACTAGCGCCGCACCAGAAGCGGCAGCAGGGCCGTCCACCATGGACGTAAGCCCCCTCCCATCACCGTACCTCAGCGTTCGCGACGAAATTTCGTCGAACGCCTCGTCGCTCCTCCAACCACCGTCACGCGACGACAAAGCCTCCAGCGCCTCATCCAGAGGCTCGAAAAGACGCCGTGAGGCGTCCCCACACCCACAACGTCGACCCAGTCGACCCAACTTCCGCCAACGCGCCGACTCGCCGCCACGGCACCCGCAATACCGCCAACGCGTGGACTCGCCACCACGGCGCCCAGAACCCCCCGCTGCCCAGGTCGCCATGCTGCAACAGCAGCTGCGGCATCAGCAGCACGAAATAGCAACCCTGCGCCACCAGCTCTCCCGCGAGTTCGACGCAGGCGTCGCCCGTGGCCGCAACCTCGGCTTCGAGGAAGCCATGGACATGGCGCTCGCCGAATCGCGAGCAGCCTCCCGCCGCCAATCCCCAAGCCCGCCACCCCGCACCTACCGCGACGCCGCCACCTACGGCGCCGAACACCAGCGCGACAACCGGCAACCCTGCCCCCGCTACGATGACCGCGACCTCGACGATAGAGAGGCCGCCCAGCTCAGGCAGGCCGCACAGGCCTCGTGACGCGACGCCGCACCGCAGCGCGCCACTCATACCCCCGGCGCCGGCCCATCGCGCGCACCCAACCGCCAGGCACCCAACACGCAGGCCGGCGTCACCACGACGTCGGCTGCAAAGCCCACCACCTCGGATCCCCACGATTACGAGGTGGCCATCATCAAGAGCGGCTACGAGCACAAGGTGGACCCCGCCAAAACAAAGTGGCCAGGCTTCGCCTGCATCCCACTCCCAGGAACCTGGTCCATGACCGTCCCGGGCATCGCCAGGGTCCCAGGGCCAGCCT
>NZ_DASXHW010000559.1:0-24755 GCF_036488105.1 Mycobacterium sp.
CGGGAGCGGGGGAACCTCCAGCGGCAACGGGGCGGCCGGCGGGCTGTCCAGCTTCACCGGGGACGGCGGCTCCCAGGCCCTGGCCGAGCCGGGAGCGGGCGGGCAGGACACCGGGTTCGGCGGCGGCGGCAACGGCGGGTCAGGCGGCACCGGGACGAGCGGCCACAACGGCGGCAAGGGCGGCAACGCCTACCCCTACACCGGCGGCGGCGGGTCGGGCGCGGGCCCCGCGGCGCAGGGCAACGCCGCGGGCAGCCCGAACGGCGCGACCGGGCCCGCCCAGGGCGGCTCCGGCGGGAACGGCTCCGGGGCGAATAACGGCGCGGGGCAGCCCGGGACGGCACCGGGCGGCGGCGGCGGCGGCTCGTACTTCAGTTCCTTCGCCGGCGGCGCGGGGGCAGCAGGCCAGGTGCGGCTCACCTACCCGGCGACGACGGGCGCGCCGACGGCGTCGGGCGGCATCGCGGTCACCGGCGGCGGGGCGGGCGGGGCCGGAGGTGCCACGGCCGGGTCGGCAGGGTCGGCAGGGTCGGCGCCCGGCGGGGGCGGCGGCGGCGCGGACTCGTCCGGCACCACCGTGGCAGGCGGCGCGGGGGCGCGCGGGCAGCTCGTCATCACCCCGTACGCCCCGGGGGCGATGAAGTCCCTGATCGTCCACCGGCCGCCGCTCGGCGCGACCAAGACGTTCCAGCCGATGGTCAGCGTGGGAGGCGGCGGGGACGCGCCCGACGGAACGCACCAGTACACGATGCCGCAGCCGGTGACCGGGGTTAACGCCGACTTCAGCGGCACGTACACGATCTACCTGGTCAGCAGCTCGTGGTCCGGCGGCAGCTCCAGCGGGACGACGCGGAACATCACGGTCACCGTGACGCAGTACGAGTTCGCCGGGGGACCGGGCTACTCCGTGTCCACGCTGCCGGTCACGGTCGCCCCGAACCAGGTGAGCAACGGGATCGTCACCGCAGGGGTGCTCACGCTGCCGGTTAAGGCGGTGGCGCCCGACAACGTCGGCGGCTACTACACCGTGAGCGTCACGGATTCCAACACGTCCGACCGCTTCTTCGACTGCCTGTTCTTGGACACGATGGGGCAGACGGTCGTCATCAACGAGCCGACCAGCGGATACGTCAATTATTTCATTGATGCGCCCGACCCGAACGTGTCGCTCGGCCGGATCATGGGCAGCCAGAACGGGCGCCCCGACGCGATCAGCGTGATGGACAACTGCACCGCGATCAGCGGCGGCCCCTTGTACGTGGAGCCTGCGGACGCTGACAACCTTCTATTTTGCTACTGCGCCGACGGCACCGCCCCGAACGTCTCTTTGAGCTACTTCAGTTGCTACTTTTTCGATCGAGTGTGAGTGATCATGTGGGAAACGGTGACATGAAGAAGCTCCTGCTGCTGCTTCTCGCCCTGCTCGCGGCACGCATGGCTGCCCGCGCACTGCGCCGGGAGACGGAGGTCGTGTCCCTGCTGTGGGCGCTCGTCGGCATGACCGCGAGCGCGAGCCTCGCCAACACGCCGAAGACGCGCTCCGTCGAGGACCGGCTCAACGGCGTCATCTCCACGATCGGCCCGCAGGCCGCGAACGCCTACCCGAAGACCGGCGGGACGATCTCCGGCAACGTCACGGTCAACGGCTCCCACACGGTCAACGGGCAGGTGAACGCGCAGACGGTCTCCGCGTCCGGCGCCGCGACGACGTTCGGCTTCACGTCCCACGGCAACCTCGGCGTTGACGGCACCGTCACCGTCGGCGGCGACCACAACGTCTCCGGCCAGGTCAACTCGGGCACCCTGTCGGTCTCCGGGGCCGCCACCGTCCACGGCTTCACCTCCCACGGCGGCCTGGTCGCCGACGGCACCCTGTCCGCCGCGAACTTCTCCGGCACGTTCTCCGGCTCCCACTCCGGCAGCTACGCGGGAGGCCAGAACCGCCCCGGCGGCTACCCGATCCCGCACGGCACGCCGTGGGAAGACCAGGTGATCGACGTCATCAACAACACCATCTCGGTCATCATCGGCGCGCACGTCTCCAACTGACGACTAAGGGGGAGGTGGCAGGGTGACGTTCGCGGGCGTCGGCACCAGCACGGCCAACTTCGCGACATCCAAGACGTTCACCCTTACCCCGCACGGCACCGGGAACGTCCTGCTGCTGTTCGTCTGGTCCGAGACGTCGGCGGACTTCGCCACGTCGGTGTCTGGCGGCAACGTCACGTGGGACTCCTCGCCGCTCGTCGCCCACACGGCCTTCACGGCGAACTCCGGCGTGGAGACGGTATTCAAGGGCCAGGTCACCGGCACTGCCGGCGCCACCGTCACCATCACCACGAACGCGGGCAGCCCGACCCTGCGGATCGCCTGGCAGGAGTTCAGCACTACGTCGGGGTACGCCAGCGTGACGCTGGACACCTCGGCCACCATCGACGTCGCCAGCGGCGCCACCTGCCCGACGGTCAACCCGTCTCACGGCGGCGGCGAGGCGTACTGCGCTTTCCTGTTCGATAATGGTACGGCTACCAGCGGTAGCACGTCCGGTTACACGTACAACATCGACCCGGCCAACGGCAACCCCCTCGTCTACAACGCGGCGTGCACCAGCGCGAGCCAGCACCCCAACCTCGGAGACACCGGGGACGGGTGCAGCGGCATCGCGGTCCTGCTGTACGAGGCGGTAACCACCGTCTCCGGGGCGGCGTCGCTTTCCGGGTCGGGCACGCTGGCAGGCTCCCCGATGGTGCTGGTACCGGGTGCGGACATCGCCTTGTCAGGCTCCGGCACCCTGTCGGGCACCCCTCAGGTGGCAGTTCCCGGCGCCGCCGCCCTGTCGGGGACCGGCACGCTCACGGGCACCTACCTGGTCAGCGGCGGGTCGGCCTCCCTGATGGGCTCCGGGTCGCTGTCCGCCGCGCGGTCCGTCACCTGGCAGGAATCTGCGGCACTCGCCGGCTCAGGGACGCTCGGCGCCGTCGAAACTGGCACACAGGAGCAGTCGGTAGCCCTGACGGGATCCGGCACGCTCGGGATCTCCGGGGAGAAGCTCGGCTACGTTATCGCCCTGGTCGGCACCGGCATCCTCACTATCCCGCAGGTGGTCGGCGGCCTCGTCAACGGCGTCGGCGGGGTGGCTACGCCGCAGGCGCTTCCCGGGTCGAGCCAGGTCGCCGTCGCCCCGCCCGGGTCGTCGAACTGGCAGTGGCTCGGGACATTGGGCCAGGTCACCGCCCTGACCTACTCGTTCGCCTGCCCCGGCGGGAGCGACAAGCTCACCATGACCATCATGAGCCCGGCCGCTTACAAGACCCAGCTGTTTGGCACCGGCTGGCAGGTCAAGGTCACCCGGGGCGGCCATCAGGTCTGGTACGGGAAGCTGGACCAGTCGCAGGCATCATCCGCAGGGTGGACCCTGACCGCGGTCGGGGCCGGCAACCTCGGCCAGAACTACGTGGCGTTCTACGCCCCCGGGGACGTGTGGCCCGCCGGGGAGCCCGACGAGATCATCAACCGGGCTATTATCCGTGGCCTGCCGTGGAGCAACCCGGGACTGAACTCCTCGCCGTACGCCTCGCAGTACTGGCTCGGCCAGGCAACCGACCCCGGATCGCAGACCGTCACCGCCTTCCTCGGCCTCATCTGCACGCGAGGCGGACTCGTGTGGTACGTCAACAGCCAGCCAGGCGGCGCGGTCTACGGCGGGAACAACCTGTCCATCTCCCCGCTCCCCACCGTGCCGAACCGGCTGCTGGTGTGCACGACGCCGATCTCACGGACGCTGGGCGGCTACTACAACAGCTTGTTCATCCGGTTTACGCAAACTGCCGACAACACCACGACCGGGGCGCCGGCCTCATATAACGTCGTACTGGCGCAGGACACTGCCTCGGTCGCGGCTCACGGAACGCTCGAGCAGTACGTCGATCTCAGCGACGTAGGAGTCATGACCAGCGCGCAGGCGCAGGCTGTCGGCAACTCGATTTTGCAGATATACCAGGCCGCCTCCTGGGCCGGCCCGTTCACTGTCAGCCACGGGCAATTGCTCAACATGGGCGGCCAGCCCGTGGATATCGCCTGCGACCAGGCTGGTTCGATGGTGCAGCTGGTCCTAACGGACTTTGCGTACGGGGGGTCCGTTGCCCCCGGGCCGATCCAGTTCACCGTAGGCGCGTACAGCTACGACGACTTCACCCAGACGGCTACCGTCACTCCGTACACGACGCTCGACCAGTCACTGAGCGGCCTGCTCAGCGCCTGGAACACGACAAACGTGCCCGTGACAGTGGCATCGACGTAGGGGCTACCGCCACGTCTCGCCGGTAACAACGAACCAGATGGCGCCCGTGGACACGGGCACTGCCGGAACTTCGCGTGCACGTGCATTCGTGGCGTGCATCCGCACGTGCATCGGACTACGCTGTGCTCAGGAGAGAACGGAGCCGGCCTATGACCGAACAGCCGCCAGTCCGGACGGTGAGCCCGGGCACGGCCACCGCGCCGGGCATGCAGCGCGTCCAGTGCATGTCGTGCCTCGCCATGGCGGAGATCCCCGAAGGCGTCGACGCGGGCTCGGTCACGTGGTGCGGCTGCTGCGCGCAGGACCATGACCACGGCCAGGCGGCGGCTTCCTGCCCCGGGAACGGGGGCGCCGGCCACGCGGGGGCGGCGTGCACGCGCTCCAACCCGCTCGCCTGCACCGTCATCACCCCGGCAGGGGAGGACTGCCCCGGCGGCCACTGCGGGCTCAGGGTAGAGGGCTGTGCCGTCTGCCGCCCCGTCGTCCACTACGGGATGCCCGTCGCCTTGCAGCTAGGAGCCTGACATGGCCGGCATGACGGACCAGTCGCTGGTCAACAATATCCTCACCAACCTGTTCAAGAGCACCGGCACCGTGACGTGGAACGCCTCCGGCTCCGGCGGCGTGTCGATGACGATCACCCCGCCGTTCCACCTGCGGCTCTACACCGCCAACGGGTCGGAAACCGGGAGCGGCACCGAGGCGACGGCGATCAACTGCCCCGGTTACACGCCGGGAAGCGTGGCCAGCAACTCGCTGGGAACGGCGTTCGCGGGCACCGTCTCCGGCGGGTCGTTCTCCAACGCGAACGCGGTGACGTGGACCGCAACGGGCACCTGGACCGCCATCACCGCGATCGAGGTCTGGGATGCCGCGGGCACGCCGGTCCGGTACCTGTGGGGCATCCTCGGTACGTCTATTTCCGGCGTGGTCAACGGCGATACGGTCCAGTTCGCATCGGGATCAATTACCGCAAATGCGTCTACATGGTGACAAACCGGGCAAATGGGTTTACGCGTGGCTAGCCAGTCCCGGGCCACCCTGCTCAGCCCGGCCGGCACGCCGGCACCGGGGGCGCGCCCCGGCAGCCTCGTGACCTAGCCGGCATCCGGGGGCCCGCATGCCTAGCCTGGTCCAGCCGAAGCCCGGCGGCGCCTGATGGCTGCCGTTGTCCAGTCCGCCGGCAACACGGGCGCCAACACGGTCACCGTCACCCTCGGCGCCGCCACCACGGCGGGCAACTGCCTGGTCGCCTGCATCGGCATGGGGAGCGGCGTCGGCCTCGCCTCGGTCTCGTCCGTCACGCTCGGCGGGGCCGGCGACAACTGGGCAGCACTGAAGGCGGCGGGCGACCTCACCAACGGCGCCGAGCAGCTGGCGGTCTGGGCCGACCCCAACTGCGCGGGCGGCCAGACTAACGTAACGGTCACTGTCCCCGGGGTGGCGGTGACCCTGGCGTACGTGTTCGAGGCCTCCGGTATCGCCGCGTCGTCCGTTCTTGACCAGTTCGGCACGGCCGACTCGGGCGGGACCGCCAGCGGCCCGGCGTTCTCCGTGTCCACCGGGGGCGCCACCGCCCAGGCATCAGAGCTGGCAGTCGCGTGCGCCTACGGGTACAACACCACGGTAACCGGGCCGTCGTCCCCGTGGGTGAACACGGCCACGCTGACGAGCACCGCCAGGACCCTGCAAGCCGGGTACAACGTCCTGTCGTCCGCCGGCACGGTCACGTACGCCGGGAGCTTCGGCGCGGCCACGTTCAACGGCCAGGTCCTCGTCACCCTGAAGGCGGCCTCGGGGACCGCGCACCCCGGCACCGCGCCCTTGTCCGGCTCAGGGACGCTCGGGGCGACGGCGACGGGCACGTACGCGGGGACGGCCGGGCTGTCGGGCTCCGGGTCGATGACGGCGGCGCGGCAGGAGACAGCCCGCGGCACAGCTTCCCTGTCCGGGTCGGGGTCACTGACGGCCACGGGGACGGCGGTCCCGCCGATCTCGGCCACCTTCGTGTCCACCGCCGGGGACGGCACGCAGACGTGGAGCGTCACCAGCCCCCTCAACGGGCCGTCCGCGTCCACGCTGCGGATACTTCCCCCGTCGTCGCCGTCCGGCAGTTACCCGCACAGCTTCCTGTTCGCGCTGCCGGTAAGCAACGACCTGGACACCACCTACGGTGACCCGATCTCCGTCATCGGCGACGACCTCGGCGCGCACAACGCCTACAACACGACCGTCGTCGTGCCGAGCTTCCCGATCCAGCCGTGGTACGCCGACAACCCGGGCAACGCCCAGCAGAGCCAGGAGTCGTTCATGACCGCCCTCGCGGCGTACATGGGCGCCAGCTCGTTCGCCAGCGGGGGCGAGAAGAACTACCTCATCGGGTTCAGTAAGTCGGGCATCGGCGGGCAGGGCCTCATCTTCCGCCGGCCGGACGTGTGGGCGGCGTGCGCGTCGTGGGACTTCCCCGCGATGATGACCTCCTACGACGGCAATGACGCCTTCCACGGGACGGTGGGCGGCGACCCGGCGGACTGCTACGGCACGGACGCGAACTTCACCGCGAACTACGAGCTGTCCAGCGCCCACCTGTCGGCGTGGGCGGCGGGCGGCTTCACCGCCTACGAGCGGCTGTGGATCGGCGGCTACCAGGCCTTCCAGGCTGACGTGAACGCGTACATGCCCGAGCTCACCTCGGCGGGCATCCTGTTCAACGGCGCGTGGAACACCCTCGAGAGCAGCCACGCGTGGCATGACGACTGGGTAGGCAGTGCCCTCGCCGCCATCATGGTCATGCCGGAGGCGCAGGGAACCGCGGGCCTGTCGGGATCCGGCTCGCTGGGCGGGGCGGCGCTGGTAACCGCACCTGGCGCGGCGGGACTGTCAGGATCGGGAACCCTCACCGCCGCAGGGCACAAGGCGGCACCGGGTGCCGCGGGACTGTCCGGGTCGGGGTCGCTCACGCCAGCCGCCGCGGTCACGTACCGCCGCACCGCAGGCCTGTCCGGCGCCGGGTCGCTCGGCTCGGCAGCGGCCGTCACGTACGCCGGGACGGCGGGACTGTCCGGCAGCGGGTCACTCACGGCGGCGGGGCATAAGGCCGTCCCAGGCACGGCCGGGCTCTCCGGGTCAGGGTCGCTCGGCGCGTCCGAGGCAGGCACCTACAGGGGAACGGCGGCGCTGTCGGGCTCCGGGTCGCTGACCGCCTCCGGCGCGGTGTCGGGCCAGTTCCCCGGCGCTGCGGCGCTCTCGGGCACGGGCAGCCTGGCCGCTCAGCCGGCCGTCACCTACGGCGGGGGCGCCGGGCTGTCCGGTTCCGGGTCGCTGGCCGCGGCCGGCTTCAAGCGCGTCCCGGGTGCTTCCGCGCTGTCAGGGACGGGGTCGCTGACAGCTAGCGGCACCGCCAGCGGGTCGTTCAGCGGCACCGCCGCGCTGTCCGGCCTCGGCGCGCTCGCCGCCTCGCCGGGCGTCACCGTGCCGGGAGCGGCGGCTCTCGCAGGCTCCGGCCTGCTCGGCGCGTCCGCCTCCGGGGCGCTCGCGGGAACCGCCGGACTGTCGGGCTCCGGGTCGATGACGGCGGCCGTGAGCGGGCTGGTGATCGACGACGCGCTGCTCGGCGGCACGGTCGCGCTCGCGTTCCCGCTCTACGCCGGGTCCGTGGCCGCTGCCGCATCCTACGGAGGGAGCATAAGTTGACCCAGATCATCAACCTGCCCGCGGCGGGCGAGGTGCTAATCGCGGGCGACGACCTCCAGTTCGCCGCCGCCCTCACCTACCAGGGGTCGCCCCTCAACCTCGGGTCGGTGACCTCGGTGACAGCCGTGCTGAAGCAGACGGCGGTTGCCGCCGACGCCAGCGGCGTGACCTACACCGTCGGGCACGGGCTGACCGTGACGAACTGCGCGGGCGGGCAGCTCACCTGGAACGTCCCCCGTGCCGACGTCGGGGCTAACCGGTGGTACCGGATTTTCGTCACCGACACTTCAGCGCGTGACGGGACCGCCCTCGCCGGGCGGCTGACACTGACGGACGGGTGAGCACATGATCCGCAGGAAAGACCAGGCAGGCGAGGACGCGCGGACGGTCGAGCGGGTCACGGCCGCACTCGAGGGTTACCTAGGCAGCGGCGCGGGGTCGGTGTCCGTCGCCCACGTGCTCGACCTGCTCAACCCGCGCGGCCTGTGGAGGTTCGACCCGGAGCGGGGGAATGCGCCGCAGGAGGCACCCAAGTCAGCGCCAGGTGGCGATCACGACGCAATCACAGGGTGCGCGTGGGCGGGTCCTCCAGGGAGCGCCCCTCCGGGAAGTTAAGCAGCGCAAACTCGCCCCACGCTGCCAGCGCTGCGGTGTCGTATGTGCGGGCAGCCTCTTCTTCGGTCCTGAAGTAGCCGAGTCCCCTATAACGGGGGCCATCCTTTATCTGCGCCCTCCACTTGCGGTCACGCCGATCCCAGGTAACGCCTTTGTACTTGGAGGAGGCAGGGCGTACTCGCTTACGCTGATTCGCGCTATTCTGCGTACCCGTAGCATCCCGGAGGTTGGACCGCCGGTTGTTGAGGCCGTTCCCGTCCTCGTGGTCAACTAGAGTCCAGCCAGTGATGATCTGGTGCATGCGCGCCATGGATCCTCGGGCGACCGTTATGGCGTAAGGGCCGTGCTTGCCGCCGCCCCGGTTCCGACGCTCGTGCTCGTCGACGTTCCACCGGTACTGCATGACGAGGTCGTAGTCCTCCGGATCGACTAGCGCAACCCGCCCGCGGGCATTCTTGCCGTACAGGGGCACCTCGCCGGGGTTCAGCCGCGAAAGGTCCGGCTGCGCTACTCCGCGGCAGCCGCACGACCTAGTGTGGCCGCGGCGCAGGCTAGAGAGAAGGATTACCTTCTGCTGGCCGCACTCGCAGAGGCAAAGCATCGCGCGGCCGGCGGGGAGACCGGCGCTCTCTCTGATCACGGTAAGACGAGCGAAGACGGTTCCGGCGGGCACATCCAGCCTTACGCTCTCATTCTGAGCGCAGCCGCACGATATTACGGTCCCGGAGCGCAGCGCACCCAAACGCAGGACCTTCTCGGTTCCGCACTTGCAGCGGCAAAGCATGGCGCGATAGGCACGGACTCCCCCTTGGACCCGGGGTGCTTCCCTGATGACCGTGAGCCGGCCGAAGACGGTGCCGGGCGGCACGACTAGAGTTCCCATGTCGCTGCTCCTGTAAGCAGTGGCCAAGCCCCGGGGGGTTCGCAGCCTCGCCGGGGCACTTACGTACATTCTATCGCTTCTTCCCTATCTACCTGGTACTTTGCGCCAAAATAATGTCTCAAGTCGTCCGGCCACGGCCCCGGGAACGTAGCAGCGCCCCCCGGCGGTACCTGTCTGCCGGGGGGCGCTGCGGGCTAGCTGTTCAGTTACGGGGCTGGCTACCGGGGCGTGACCACGTAGACGTGCGCCTTGGCGTCCGTGCCGGGGATCGGGTGGTGGCTGCCGTAGTTGCCCTCTGCCGGGCGGACGAACAGCGAGACGCTGTGGCCGGCCGCCAGGTTCCGCAGGTAGCCGAGGTCGGCCGCGCGGTTCCCGTTGTCGCAGGTGAAACCGACGTGCGCGACGCCCGGAGGGGTGTCGAAGCCGAACATGTACACCTCGACGCAGTGGTTGTCCGACGGCCAGCCCTTGACCGACTCCGACCAGCCGACCGTGGCCGTGTGCTGGGTGACGTTCACGACGTGGCCCGCGTACACGTACGGGGCCGGCGCCGGCTCGCAGGTCTTGCCGGTGATGTTGCCGTCGTTCGCCGTGTTGCCGTCGCCGTTGGCGGAGCTGTCGACCCACTTCTCGCACGCGGTGGCGTACGTCCAGCTGTACTTGCCGCCGCCCACGACGACGCCGGCCGGGCTGGCGAACGCCTGCTTGGCCCAGTCGCCGGTGGAGACAAAGCCGGCGCCCGTGGAGGAGAAGTTGTCGTTCTCCGTGGCCGGGACGATGCCGGTCAGGGTGTCACCCTCCGGGGCGGTCGCCGTCAGCGCGTAGCTGCCGTTGACCGAGCCCCGGACCCCGTTGTGCGCGACCTTCAGGCCCGGGGCGGCCTGGTTGGGCGTGCCCGCGCCGCCGACGGTGCTGAACCCGCCCTTGTCGGTGATGGTCACGTCGTACGCAAGGTCGCCGGCGGGGGTGCCCTTCGGCTGCGGCGCGGCCAGCGTGACGGTCAGCGTCCGGGCGAACGTGTCGTACGCCCACACGGGCGGGGTGCCGTGGCCGTTGTCCGGCCGGTTGATCACGTGGGTGACGGCGGTGACCGTCGTCGGCGTCACCGCCGCGTGCGCGGTCCCGCCTCCGGCGAGAGCAGCAGCGGCGACGGCAACGGGGGCCGCCAGGGCGGCAATGCGCATTGGTGCCTTCATAAATCGACCTCATTCTTCTCTTATCGTCTCCCCGCATAGTCGCGGGGAAGCATTTCACTGTGGCCTAAACCGGGGCGGTTATGCGGCACTTTCGGTGTGTAAGCAAGCACAGTTGCCCCGGTTCGGCCCGGTTTTTACGGAAAAACATTCCCAGTTCAGGGCTTCTGCGGCGGGATGCCCGCGAGCAGCGCCTGAACCTCGGTCTCCCGGTAGCGCCGGTGGCCGCCCAGCGTGCGGATCGACGTGAGCTTGCCCTTCTTGGCCCACCTGGTGACGGTCTTTGGATCCACGCGGAACCGGGCAGCTACCTCGGCAGGTGTCAGCAGGGGCTCAGGCTCAACTCGTGCCATTTTCGGATGTCCTTTTCCTGTTAAGTCCGCGCAGTCCGGCGTGGACGGGTAGGTTTTTATATGGCAATAACGGACATCCCGCGCGACGCCCGGCCAAGGGGGGATCCTGGCCGGGCGGAGTGGCCTAAGCTGTCCACGGCCGTCTCTCCCCGCTCATTTCCGTTCACGGGCGTACGCGATCGTTCGCGACCTGGAGTCATTACTTCGGCTCCGGGAAGTTCTTCGCGTTCAGGCCGCCCGTGGGAAGCTGGAGCCGCGACAGTTTCCGGTCCTCGCGGAACGCGTTCCAGGCCAGGCAGAACAGGGCTAGCTGCTCGTGCTCGGTGAGCCGCTCGCTGGTCACCTTCGCGTTGTACATCCGGTTCCGCAGGGCGAGCACCGGGTGGCCGGGGGAAAGGTCCGCCCCGTCGAGCACCCGCTCGAGGAACACGTCGGCGGCGAGGTGGTCCGCGCCGTGGAGAACCATCCACGCCATCGCGTAGACGGTCGCGCGCACCGGCCTGAACTCAAGCCTTGCCCGTGACGCGAAGTCAGCGGCGAGCCGCAGCCTCGCGTCTGTCGCGAGGTAGTCCAGCATCTCCGTCTGGGTCGGCGAGTACCCGCCCGCCCCGCCGCCGTTGGAGCGCAGGCCGTGCAGCCACCTCAGGGACCACCGGGTCACCGACGCGAGGATGCCCGGGTTCTTCTCGTTCGCGATCGCGAGCTGGTCGCTCAGCCTGCGCTTTAGCCCGGTGTCGATCGTGTCCTGCGCCTCCGGCTCGACCCCGGTCACCACGACCGACCAGAACGGAACCTCGGCCTGAAGGCACGCGTACAGGCGGTGCTGCCCGTCGGCGATGGTCCCGTCCCGGGCGATCTTCACCGACTCGCCGTTTCGGTGCCAGCGGCCCGCCTTCATGTCGCGGGCGTACTTGTCGACGCCCTCGTCGAACCGCAGCGGCCGGTTGTCGCGGGCCTTCCCGCCGTTCGACGCCCGGTTGGCCGACACGACCGCCTCGTGGCGCCTGATCCACTCCCGCGCCAGGTCCGGGGTGATCTCGGTCATCTCAGCCCGGATCTCCGCCGCGGGGGCGCCGTCAGGGGACGGGGGCGGCTCGGTGGGCTTGAACGGGTCAAGTACTGATGGTGCTGTCACTGTAGGATCTCCTTTGAGTGATGTGATCTGCTGGCGCTCCCGGTCGTTCCTGTCGGCCGGGAGACACCTCTTACTCCTCGTCCGCGATCTCCGCCTCAAGCAGGGCGTACTGATCGCCGTCGTCCGGGCACCGGGGAAGAAGTAGTGTCCGGGGCGGCCGTCTCTGCTTCCTCGCGATCGACAGCAGGAGGGCGACTCCGGCGGCCTGGGACCTCTCGTAATCGGAGCTCACGCGGGCACCTCAGGCACGACGATCCCCCGCTGCTCGCAGGCGTCCATGCACCGCAGGCACTCGCGGACCCAGGCGGCGCTCCCGCGGTGGTCCCAGAACGACGAGTGCTGGACCCGGTCTTCTGGGCAGTACGGGTCCTCGCTGCACTCCCGGCCGTCAACGTGGACGACCAGGCGCCCCGGGCAGTACAGGCGGGGATGCCGGCCCTCTTCAGCCGCCACCCACCTCTTGTCGTAGTCGACCGCCGCAGACGAGCAGTAGGGACTCCCGCGGCGCAGGTGGAAGACCACGGGCGGCCCGCCGGGAAGCAGCAGGTTCTCGCCCTCAAAGGCGATCGACTTCTGCCTGCTCGTTACCGGCTCGCCGCACTTCCAGCAGCAGCCCGGGAGGATGGACTCCAGCCGGGCCACCTCTGCCATCTGCTTCCCGGCCTCCGCGTCGATCTCCAGGTCACGGCACGGCCACGGGTCCCCGCACTCACTGCACACCGGGTAGTGGGAGGGCAGGACGTAAGCGCGCGGGCCGCGGTAGGGGCGTACCTTGACGTGCCGCAGCTTCCCGCCCCTCGCCGGGGCAAGGACGAGGTAGACGGGCCTGAACTGCCAGTCCTCCTCGGATTCGCGTGCGCCGTTTATCGCCTGGTAGCCCCGCTGGTCGCCCTCGTCCCAGTCGGCAACCGGCACGAGGCGCACCTCGCGGACACGCCATACCTCCCGGTCAAGCTCGAGCCGGTCGCCGGGCACCAGGTCGCGCCACGCGCGCCGCTCCCCGCCCTGCGGTCGCCACATGTCACCGCGGCGGCCCCAGAAGAGACTCACCGCTCACGCTCCGGCCTCAGGAACGCGGCGAGCGGGGGAACGGCGGGCGCGGTCATGCGGCACCTTGCTTTCGCTTGGGAGTTCGCGACTGGAGTGTCCGCCCGTTCTCTGGCGCATTGCGCCGCCCGGCGATCGGTACGGGAGCCGAGGATGTGGCCTGCGGCTTCCTCGCGCCTGCGCGGGCGATCTCGGACAGGTCAGCAGGGCTGAACATGACGGTTCGCCCTAGCCGAGTGCACGGGATGGTCCCCTTGCCGGCGTTCCTCTTCAGCCAGTAGGCGGTCTTCCCCGGCAGGATCCCGGCGGCTTCCTCCGGCGAGTACAGCACCGGGGCACCGACAGCGGCCAGTTCCCCCGGCGTCGGGCGGCTCATGCCGCGCACCCGAGATCGGATAGCGGCACGGCGAAGATGCTCGCCAGCTCTGCGGCTTCCTCGAGGGTGACGCGCCGCTGCCCGCGCTCGATCCGGTACACCGTGTTCTGGTGCCAGGAGAAGTTCCTGCCGGCCATCTCCGCGGCCAGTCCCCCTTGCGACCACCGGCCGGCGCGGCGGAGTTCCCGTAGCCGCGTGCCGATCGCCTGGGGTGAGTACGTGTCGTGTGCATTGCCCACAACGGGAGCATATAGCACTCAACACCGTTGCGCATTCATCATGACCACATCATGTTGTAGAGTCGCTGGCATGGAATCGGAAGGGCACGCCGACAACCGGAACGTCGGCCCCAACCTCCGCGCCATCCGCGGCAGTAAGGGGCTCTCGCAGACATGGATTGCCAGGGAGATGAACGCGCTCGGCTGGCCGTGGCACCAGACGACTGTCGGGCGCGTCGAATCTGGCGCACAGGTCCCTACTCACGGAGAAATGGTCGACCTCGCCGCGGTCCTCGGCGTCACTCCCGAGCGGCTAGTGATGCCGAGCGAGGGGGCATCCGAGATCGCCGCCATAGAAAAGACAGCCGACAGCCTGCGCCTGTCATGGATCGACGCAATGAAGGCAGTCCGCAGCCTGCGCCGTGCCGTCAGGACGGCGCGGGATGCACTGCCGGGGGCGGAGGCGAGCTCATACGAGCGCGTTCGGGAGATCGCCGGGTCGATCGCTGCCGACCTAGAGCAGTACACCCTTGAGGCCGCCCTCGCGGAGGCCGAAAAGTCAGGCGACTCCTGATGGCCTACGCCGAGAGAGTCCCCTCGCCGAAGGGCGCCTACTACCGGGGCCGCTACAAGGCGCCGGACGGGTCCTGGCTCACCGTCCGCGACGAGCACAACGAGGTCATCCGGTTCGAGAAGAAGGCCGACGCCAAGCTCGCCGGACAGGACCGCGAGTCCGACGTCCGCGGCGGCCGGTGGAAGCCGTCCGACCGGGGGCAGACCCTATTCAGGGGCTTTGCCACCGACTGGCACGCCGGGCTCGAGCTGTCGTGGTCCACGATCATCAACTACCGGCACCACCTCGAAGACCACCTCATCCCCTTCTTCGGCGAGTACTCCCTGGCCGAGATCGACAAGGAACTGATCGGGAAGTGGAAGCGGCACGAGCGGTCCTACGGGTACTCGGAGGCCAGCATCAGCAGCTGGCACGGGACACTGTCGAACTGCCTCGGCGACGCGGTCCCGAAGCACATCGACACCAACCCGTGCGCCCGAAAGCGCGGCAAGGGCCGCAAGAGCGGGGCACGGGAGAGGACGGGAACATCCCAGGGCCGTGACGTGCCGGTCGCCGGGCCGCTCGAGGTGCTGCTGATCGCCGAGCGGATGAGCATCCTCACCGGCCGCGACGACGAGTTCGTCATGACCCAGACCGGGTTCTGGGGCGCGCTGCGCATGGGCGAGCTCATCGGCCTGGAGCGCGAGTACGTACTCGGCCGCCAGTGCAGGGCGAAGGGCATCCTGCGGGTGAAGTGGCAGCTGTACGAGCTCAGCCCCGGGGGGTACGAGGAACTGCGCGAGCAGGCACCGGGCGGCTTCCTGCGCTGCCCGCCGAAGGACGACTCCTACGGGGACGTGCCGCTGCCCCCGTTCATGCGGGTCATGCTCGAGGGGCACGCCGCCAGGGTGCCCGCCGTGCCGTGCCCGTGTCACGGCCGCGCCTACATGTTCCGCGGCTGGCAGGAGGCGCGGCGTCAGCGGGGGAACGTGCCGCTGAAGGACATCGCGGCGCTCGCCGGGGTCACCAACACCGCAGTGTCGGCGGTACTGGGCAGGTCGGACATGAGGATCCGCGCCAGCACCAGGGAAAGGGTGCTCCGCGCGGCCGAGGCCTCCGGCTGGCAGCCGGCCGGGGAGGGGCCGGAAGGCCCGGCCCCTCACTGGCGCCGGTCGTCGATCGGGGAGAAGTTCACGGCGGCGGCCACCGGGATCTGGCCGGGGCGCAAGCGGAACGACCGGGTCGGGCAGGCGGTGACGCTCCGGGGGGACTGGCCGGGCGAGCTCGTGTCGGGGAAGAACGCCGCCAGCCGCGCGGAGTGGTGCTGGATGCCCGTGACCGAGCCCGGCGTCCACCCGCACCTTGAGCGGCACTGGGTGAAGACGTGGATGGAGGAAGTGGGCACGCCGGAGATCTTGTCGGAGTCAGTGCTGCGGCACCGCATCCCGGGGATCTCGGGCGCCTACCGGCACGTGTCGCCGGAGATGCTCGCCCGGCTGTCGGCCGCCCAAACCGAGGCGTGGGAGGCGGCGCTTGACGCCCGCCTGGAGATGTCCGAGCGGAGTCCCGTCGCGGTGCTCGACGAGATGCTCCGGCAGCGCCTCGAGGCCCGGAAACCCCGCCTCGTCCCCAGCAGTTCCCCAGGAACGGCGAAGTCGGTAGTCCAGTTTGAGGGTCGCACCCTTAGTGACCAGCGGCGAAGCGATCGGAGATGAATGCACGGCATCTTTCTACCAACGGAAGTATTCGCCGTACGTCAGCACTGTCCGTTTTCGCAGGTGAACACCACTCGTGTTCGCGTCCGCAGGTCAGCGGTAGTGCGCTCGCGTGCGTTCGGGTGAACCCGAGTGCATCCGGCGTTGTTCGCGTCCCCAGGAATTCCCCAGAAACGGAGTCACTGACTTGAGCGTCATCGACTCAGACGGACCCGTCTGCGCGGCCCGCTGGGCGACATCGAACCGGGTGCACTTCGCGGGCGACCCGTGCGGCAGAACCGCGACTGAGGAGATCGGGGACATCGACCTCTGCCTCCATCACTACCACCGGGCGCTCGACTGGTTCGGCAAGCGGCACGCGGAGATGCCGCTGAAGTGGAAGCAGCAGCGCAAGGAGTCAGAGCGGATCGCCCGCGAGACGAGCAGCGTCGTCTACTACCTGCTGAGTGAGACGACCGGGTTGATCAAGATCGGGTACTCATCGAACTACCGGGGGCGGCTGTCCAGCCTCCGCGGCGAGCACGGGCCCCTGCGGCTCCTGCTGGCCACGGTCGGCGGCCGGGTCCAAGAGGACGAGGCGCACAAGGCGTTCGCCGAGGATCGGGACCACGGCGAGTGGTTCCGGCCGGGCAAGTCGCTGCTGCTGTACATCCGGCGCGCCCGGATGGCACAGGGGACTGGCGCGAGCCGGCTGCCTGAGCCCGTCCCGATGGCCGAAGTCCGGGCGCTGATCCGGGAGCACAGGAAAGCCGCCTCCGCTTCCGCCTAGCCGATCTCCCTCATGCGCTCGCGGTCGACGAGGTAAGTCTCGTTGAACGTCTCCCTGCCGATGCTCCACTCCACTTCCACGATTTCGCGCCCGTGCCTGTCGCGCCACCACGCGCGGGCCCGGACCCGGCGCCAGTCCCCGTCGCCGAACAGGAAGTCCCAGGGGAGGTTGAGGCCGGTGCGGTAGGACGGGTCGGGACCGCGGCCGGGGGAGTCGGCGGGCATGGCGACCTCGAGTGCGGGGCACAGCTTGGGGTCACGGGGCGGCATCAGAGAAGCCCAGGCACAACCGTCAAGATCGCGAGGCCGCGCGCTCGAGCCAGGCCGAGTACCGGTCGACGATCACGTCGTCGCGAAGGAACGGGTCGCGGATCCAGATGTCCCGCACGGCGCCGAAGTGCGCATGGCAGAGGTCGAGCCAGCAGGGCGGGCCGATTATGTCCGAGGGGCCTGCGCTGACGGCAGTCCGGGCCCGCTCTCCGCAGAACACGCACTGGTGGACCTCGTCAAGCCGGCGGCGACTGACCGCGCCGCCGACGTCGGCCTTTTCTGCCTCCGTCAGGCGCGGCAGCGTCCCCCACAAGGGGAACAGGTCTTCAAGCTCGAGCACGGGGCGCATGAGTGCATGGTACGGGCGCGGCGGCTTACCCGTTCCTCCGCCGTGACCTCCGCGCGAACTTCCGACGCCGCGGCGTCCGCTCGGGAGTGCCGCCGTCCAGCCCGACCCGCTTCCTTAGGCCGCTGACGTTCTTCGGCGATCCTGTCCCCTGAGGGAATCCGAGCGCCCGGCAGCACCCCCGGCACCTCGGCAGCCCCATGCGGGAGAAAACACCGGGGATCGTCACCGTCCGGGCCACCTGCCCGCAGGCCAGGCGCACGGGGGTCGTCACTGCCCAGTCCGCCGCCATGTCCGCCCGGTGGGCCTCGGTCCACTCGCTGTCGCGGACGGCGTGGAGGAAGCGGTTGCGGCGGGTGACGAGCCAGTCGAATTTCGCGATGCGGATGAACTCGGTGGGATCTTCAAGCTCAGCGGCTCTCGCCAAGGCAGCTCCTTGACAAAACGATGCTAACCGTGCGTATTATCTCGAATACGGGTAGTAGGCACACTCTCGTAGGCAAAGAAGGATTTGCCTGGCTTTAAGTGCCACTTGAACTGAGGCGGTACCCGGGGCGGCCCGCGGGTACCGCCTCAGTCGTGCCGCTAGATGTTGCGGCGCGACCGGCTGGCTAGCGATGACACTGAGTGCAGCCGGAGACATCGCAGTGCGTTGTCTGCGGCCTGCCGTCACCGTCCCACCAGTTCTGGCAGTGGGGTCCGCATCTCATCTTCCGTCACCTCCTCGCCGCGGTGAAGGAAGCGGAGAGGACGCTCACGGCAGGCGCGCCCAGTGCTGCTGCTGCGCCCAGGCCTCGGCGTACTCCAGGCTGTGCCGCAGGTGCAGGGGGACGAACGGGCCGCTCACGACCGCGGCGTTCCCGTTGGCCATGCTCCTGCTCACGCCATCACCGTCCACGAGCTGTACTGAGTTGCCCGATACTCGGCGTACTCCAGGTTGTGGCGGAGCCAGAGCGGGATGGCCGTGCCCGATGCGGACTCGCCGTTCCCGTTAGCGAAGCTCCTGTTCATGATGGTTCCTTTCGTAGTTCCCGCAGGTACCCGAACAGGCGCTCCTGCTGTGCCCTGCTGATCCCGGTCCCGCGCATCGCCTCGGAGACAAGCTGGTCGGACTCTGTCGCCTCGGCAGCCTCAAGCCACTGGAGGGCCATGGACCGCGCGGTGACGGCAGCCACCGGCTCGCGCTTAGATCCCCGGCGAAGCAGGACAACGGCATCGCCGGACCTGGTCGACCCCGCCGGCAGCAGGTCCAGGGTGCCCGGGGTGCCGAACTCCTTCACGCCGCGCCCCTTGAGCAGGTCAGTGATCAGCGCTGACGCGATCCCGCCGTCCAGCTTCAGCTTCGCGACCAGCGTCATCATCATCTCGGCGTAGGCGGCGCACGCCACCATGTCCAGCGCCGCCTTGCGGACTTCCGCGACAGGCGCATACCACTGGAAAGCTCCCCACGTAAACAGGCACGCGGGCTCGCCGTCAGGGTCGCGCGTCGACTCGACCCGCAGCGCCTCGTCTTCGTCGCCGCTCACGCTGTCACCGCCTTGCCCGTGCCGCACTCCCGGTCCCAGTACGCCGCGCGGACGCTCCGGAGCCACCGCTCGGCGGCCTCCTCGTCCGGGCGGTCAGGCAGCACGCCGGGGCTGTCGAAGGCAGCCTCCGCGCCGCCGAGCGCCTTGCGCGCGAGGTCCAGGTCCCCGGCCTCGATCCGCTCGCCGAAGCGGCGGCACTCAACGGCGATCTCCGGGGCCAGTCGCACGGTCAGCCGTCCCGTCAGGTGAAGCCCCGTCCCCTGGTGAAGCAGCCTCCACAAATGGCGGGCGTGCTTTGCGGTCCTCTTCCTGGTGTCAGCGGAGAACGAGCCGTCGCCCCTGTTGCTGATCCGCGTGAACTGCTGGGAGGCATAGCCGAGGAACGCGTCCCGGACCGCCCTCGCCGACAGGAACGACGAGCGGATCTCGATCAGGGCATCGCCCTCGGGCGTCCGGACCTCGTAGTCCTCGAGCCAGGCCAGCTCCGTGACCGTCGGGTTGCCTTTCAGGAGCAGCGCCGCCAGCTTGCCGGCCTCGTGATAGACGGCGTCCGGGTGCGTGCTGACCCAGGTTGCGGCTTTCCCGGTCGGCGGGTGCAGGCCGTGGAACGCGACGGTCGGCGCGGCGTAGCAGCCAAGGCGGTCCACGTCGCTGCCGTCGTGCGCAAGCCCATAGGCAGTTGATCCGACGACACCCGCAAGCAGGATGTTCGGTGGTGGCTTCCTGTCACCCTCGGCTAGGACGGGTAGTTCCGGCTCAGCCATTGCACCGCTCCTTCCTCACTGTCGAATTCCTCGTTGTCCTGAGCGGCCAGCGCAGCGGCCAGTATCGGCTTGAAGGCCGGGCCGGGCGTCATTCCCGCCGCGATCAGGTGATGGCCGGTCAGCAGCCCCTTGGGCGGGCGCTCGGTTATCGTCAGGTCGCGGCCGATCTCAAGCCACTGGTCCGCGGGGTTTGGCGCGCCCGGGTCGCCGCGGCCCTTGTGGTCGGCGCCGACAACGAGGGAGAACTCCGCGAGCGTGGCGGGCTCAAGCCGTCTGACGAGCCTGCGCACTGCCGGCTTCGTCGGCCTGTTGACGACGCACATGTGCTCGCAGATGAGCGGGAGGATGCGCGCAATGGTGTCCTGCGGGCAGCCGACCGAGCGCAGGAACGCCGTGGCGGGCTCAACGCCGGCCTCCGCGTGCCCGTGGGAAGTGATCCGGTCGCCGACCTGCGTGTGGGTGATCTTGCCGACGTCGTGCAGCAGGGCCGCGAACACGACGACCAGGCGGTCAGTCCCGGTCAGTCCCCCTTCGTCGGCGAGGCGTGCGGCCTGGTCGGCGGACAGCCCGGCGTGGGTCCAGACGTTTCCCTCGGGATGCCATTCGGGGTCCTGCACGATGCGGTGCATGTCTGCTAGCACGGGATAGCACGTGTCCCAGCAGGTAGCCCGCAAAACGGCCAGCGCCTCGGTCGCTCGTGTTCCCAGCGTCCCGATCTTCTCCCACTCAGCCCATACCCGCTCGATTGAGAGCTCAGCGTACGAGCCGAGAAGGGTACGGCACAGGCGCGCGGTTTCCGGCGCCATGTAGAAGCCGAACCGGGCGGCGAACTGAACCCCGCGCAGGACCCGGAGCGGGTCGTCGGCGAACGCGGCCGAGGTGTGCCGCAGGATTCCCGCCTTCAGGTCCGCGAGGCCGCCGTGGTAGTCGATGACCTCGCCGGTTCCCGGGTCGGCCATGAGCGCGTTGACGGTGAAGTCCCGCCGGGCGGACGCCTCAGCGAAGCCGAGCTCGCCGTCCGGGATGACGGAGAAGCCGCGGTGGCCCGCGCCCGTCTTGGACTCGCGGCGCGGCAGCGAGACGTCGACCTCCGCATCCCCTGCGCGGACCTTGAACACGCCGAACGACTTACCCGCCTCCGTCACCTTCCCGGTACTGGCGAGCGCGGCGCCCAACGCGTCCGGGTCCGCAATCCCGTAGACCTCGATGTCGATGTCCTTGCTGTCGATGCGCATGAGGGCGTCGCGGACGTAGCCGCCTACCAGCATCGCCCGCCCGCCTGCGGCGCGGATGACGGCCAGCACGTGCTCGACCTCCGGCGTAGGACGGGGAAGCAGGTCAGTCGTCACGCTCCCCATCCTTCCGCGCCGCCTCCCGCAGCACCCAGTGCATTACTCGGCCTGCCTCGACCCAGCGACCATATAGATGGCTCACGCAGTAGGACCAGAAATCATCCACCCGCCCGTGACTGGTCCGGCGCCCCCGGTTCAGCGCCGCGACGGACGGCTCGCCGCACGCCCGGCGCCCCCGCCCCTGGCGGCGGCACGCGTGACCGGAGTCCAGCCGCCAGTCCGGGTCGGCGACGGCCACGAGCTCGTACCCGTCCGGCACGTCGCGGTTCTCGGCGGCGAGCATCTTGTTCGTCACCCACGACATCGTCTGCCCGCAGTGCTGAGGCCAGCCGTAGCGGAGGTACCCGGCGGCGTCGTCGAGGGGGCGCTCCCCGCCGCAGGTGGTGCAGCGGAGGATTCCGCCGAGGACGGAGAGGTCCGCGGCGATAGCGCCGGGAAGGGCCATCGCGCGGGTTACGATCTCGGGCACGTCAGTCATCTTCGCCTCGCTCCGGCGGCAGCATGCCCCGCAGGAGCCGCTTCGCCTTGCCGTCCCACTCGTGCCAGTTCTCGTTCCCGCCCGGCGCGTACTCGCCGTTCTGGCGCAGGAAGTGGGCTTCCTCGAGCAGCTTCAGGGGTGGCGACTTGTAGTCAGTGCCCAGCAGGGCGCGGCTCCCCTCGCCGGTCAGCCACGCGAGGCACGTGCGCGGCATGACCCCGTGCTTCCAGCCGAGAAGCCCGCGCTCCGCGAGGCCCTCCAGTGCCCGGCGGTGCCGGGTGCTGAACGTCCAGCAGTTCTCCCCGAGACGGTACCGGGCGACTAGAACCTCAAGGGCGAGGCTTTGCGTCGGGGGAAGGTCGTCGTAGGTATTCATCTCCGCGTCAGGCATCCGGACTCTCCTTCTCCGCCTCAACGGTGACGGTGAGCCGGGTGCCCGCCGGGAAGTCGGCCGCCCGTACCGTGACGCCGGGGAGCATCAGGAGCGCGCTGTCCGCCCGGTCGCGTCCGTCGCGCCGCCAGTACAGGCCCGGAAGCCACGCTCCCTCGCGGGTCGGGTGGGGGACGGTGACGGCGGTCAGGCCGATCTGCACTGGGCCTTCGGCGGGGGCGTAGAAGCGGCTAGCCATCGCCGCTGGTCTTCTCTTTCAGCACGGCGAGGACCGTCGTCGTTCCCTGCCCGGTAAGGGCGCCCAGTACGGCGGCGTACTCCTCGCACGGCCAGTCCGCACCGCAGTGGCACTCGCTCCCAGAGGGAAGGTCAGTGCAGCACCACTCGCCGCTGTCGGCCTCGAAGTGCTGGTCCCAGTCCCGTTGCGGGTCGTGGGGGCAGGCGCCCGGGTGGTCCTCGTCCGAGGCTAGGCCGTAAAGGATGTCCTCGCCGTGCACATGGCTGACGACTTCGGCGGCGAGCAGGAGACGTTGCAGGGACGTGTCCCGGTCGGCCGAGAACGGGCGGTTGAAGGTCTTGCGGATCTCCCCGATGGCGTCGGTCAGTGAGTTTTCAGCCACTGGAAATCTCCTCTCCGGTTATCGCGCGGGTGATGGCGTTGTACGTGGAGCATGGCCAGTCGCCGTCGCAGAGGCGGCAACGGCGGTGCGCGCCCGGCTCGCAGTTCTTGCACTCGCGACCCTCGTGCAGCTTCAGTACCGCCTCAAGGGCGGCCAGGAGGCGCGGAACGTCGACAGCAGCCGAGTCGGACAGCCGCGCTGCCTCCGCAACCCCCGCGTCCCGGCGGTAGCCGCGGCCCCTGATCTTCGCCAGTGCGGCGAGCGGCGTGCCGTCAGCCATGCGCGGCCACCGCCTCCGTCGCGTCGAGGACCCGCCGCAGGTCCGCCCGGCCCTTGTAGCCGAGCTTGAGCAGGGCGTCGGCCAGGGTTTCCTCGCGGGCCCGTGCGAGGGCTTCGGCGAGAGCCTCGGCCGTCAGCGTTCCGGGGTCAGCCACCGTCCGCCTCCATCTCGCGCATCTTCGCCAGCGTGGTCCGGTTCGCGCTGAGCAGGCCGCCGTACGGGGCGGCGGCGGTCATGTCGCCTGCGGCAACGAAGTGCGCGTGCACCCCGTGGTCGCTGTTGATGCGCGTCGTCAGGTCGTCCTTGAGTGACTGCCAGAGGGCGCGCATCCGCTCTAGCTCTGCGTTCACCGGGTCGCGCTCGATCACGTTGTCGGTCTTGAAGTCTTCCATTTTCAGTCTCCTGTCGGTTGAGGGGCCCGTCCCCGCTGGGTGGAGAGCGGGGACGGGCCGTCTAGGGCTAGCCGCCGTTCGCCTCGGCGGGCTTGTGCTCGGGGCAGTAATCCTTGTCCCAGGAGCGCGGGTGGCGATCGGGATGCACGTGGGTCCACCCGGCCTTCGCGGCTCGCTTGCGAACCGCCGCCCGCGTCTCGCCGAGGTCGCCCCGGAACTCCGCGCGGCAGCGGTGCTGGTCCCCGTTGCAGTTCAGCACGTAGTAGCGGTGCTCGAAGGCGGTCACCGGCCGGCCTCTCTTTCAGCCCCCAGCTCGGCAGCGGCGAACAGGTGCATGACCGCGTCGCGGGCTTCCCCGCCAAGGTCGAGCACGACCTCGGCGGCGGCGGAACCGTCCTCCGGAGGCGCGTCGGTGACCTTCAGGCGGACGACGCCCGGCGCGTGCCAGCACGTGAGCTTCTGGCCGCCGGCCTCAACCGAGCCGGCCTCGGTCCAGCGTGCCTCCGTTGCCGTTTCAGGCATTTCCCTTCCCCCCTGCCGCCGTGGCGGCGTCGATCGCGGCCTGCCGGGCCGCGAGCCAGTCCCGTTCCCTCTGCTTGCGCCCGTAGGTGGTTTCCGTCTTGTGCGTCACCCGGCGCCCGGACGGCGTGCCGCGCCATGCACGGCGGCGCTCCCGGCGCGAGACGCGGTCATGGTCGGGCATCACCGGGGCTCACCGCCTGTGCCGAGCGCCTTCCCCAGTACCTCCGCCACCGTCTCGGGGCTGTCGTCCTCACCGAGGCCGAGGCGTGCCGCGATCCTGTCCGCGTACGCGGAGCCGTCCCGTCCCGCGCGCAGGGCAGAAGCGAACAGCTTCGCCAGGTCCGGCAGCGGGTCGTAGTTCTCAGCCATCGCGTCTCTCCCATGCCGCCGTCACCTGGCGGTGCATCTCGTCGGCGCGGTCCGCCCGGCGCACCGCCCTGCCATGGCCCGCGCGCGCCCGCTCCCGCTGGCTGGCGGAAAGCTCCTCAAGGGCGAGTGTCAGCACCGAGTACGTGTCCCAGTCCCCGGTGTCGAACGTCACCGTCCGGGGGCCGGGGATGGCGAGCGCGGGGCGGAGCGCTCTCTCCGCCGCGTCCGCGTTGCCGTCCCCGCTCAGGCCGAGACGGGCGCGGAGCCTTTCCGCGTACTCCCGCTGGCTGACGTCGTCGCGGGTGATTACCGCCGCGAGGACGCCCGCGAGATCGTGGAGGGTTTCGTTCCGGTCGGTCACGCGAGTGTCACCTTCCTGCCGCGCGTCGTGCGCCGCATCCTCGACGAGGGCGAGGTCTTCAGGGTGCACGGCCTTCGCGTGCTCGCCGCCCTCAAAGCGGACGAAAGCGAAGTGCTTACTCACGCAGGTGATCGTTCCCTGCTCGCGGGGACCGCCCTCGGGCTCGTAGAACACTTCGCCGCCGATGCGCTGGCGGCACTCGTCGATCGTCATGCTGCCGCTCCCTTCGCTTCCG
>NZ_DASXHW010000027.1:0-9303 GCF_036488105.1 Mycobacterium sp.
AGCGCCAAGCCGCTGAGCGCCGGAGTGGCGGGCCTGGCCGGGCGCCGCAGCATGCGGCACGGCGTGAGGATGCTCGCCGCGTCCGACCGCTATGCGCGAATTCTGGTCCGCAGCAGCGAAACACCGATCGATGCCTCCCCGGAACTCGCCGACGCGGTCATGGCGACCACCACACAGATTCGCGGCAACATCGACGTGCTGATCACCTCGCTGGAGTTCAACCAGCCCGCAACAGTGTTTCCGTCCACCGATTTCATCGACGCCGCCGAGAGTCTGGCCAGACAGCAACACGATCAGCCGATGGCGCCGGAACGCCGGCGACTGCTGGCCGCACTGCACTCACTGCGCCAGATCGACCGCGTCATCATCAACGCCGCCATCGACCTCGGTGCAGACAATGGCGTACTCCTCAACGACCAAAGCTACTGGCCGCCCAACGACCGGGTGTAACGCTAACCCCCTTGACGGACAAGGAAATCCAGCACCGCGTCGGCGAATAGGTCATTGCGGTCGCCGGCCACCATGTGTCCCGCGCCTTGGACGTCGACGAACTCGACTTGCGGGAAGCGGGCCAGGAACTCGTCGGCACGGTCCTGGCTGACCAGGTCGCTCACTTGGCCGCGGACCAGCAACATCGGCACGCCACCGGCCAGGATCGCTCCTACCGCAGCGTTCATCCGGTCGACATCGGACAGTTCGATCGGCGGAAGCGATGCCTTCTCGCTGATGAACCTCGGATCCCAGTGCCAGTACCAGCGGTCGCCGCGGCGACGCAGGTTGGTGCGCAAGCCATTCAGGTCCGTGGGCCGCGGCCGATGCGGGTTGTATTCGGCGATCATGTCGGCGACTTCGTCGAGCGACTCGAACCCGGTCTTCATCCGGTCGGCCATGAAGGTGTGAATTCGGTTAGCGCCGGACTGATTCATGTTCGGCACGATGTCGACCAGAACCACCGCGCGGGCGATGCCGGGTGAAATCTCGCCCGCCAGAAGCATTGTCGTGAAGCCACCCAACGATGCACCGACCAGTACCGGTCGCGGGGGCAGCTGACGCAGCACCTCCTGCACGTCACCCGCGAAGCTGGCCAGCCGATAGTCGCCGTCTTCCGACCAGTCCGACTCGCCGTGGCCGCGGAAGTCGACCGTCACTGCTTGCCAACCGCGCTCGGCGACGGCCGCGGCCGCTTTGCCCCATGACCGGCGGGTCTGGCCGCCACCGTGCAGGAACACCACGGCCGGCGTTTCCGGGTCACCCAGTCGGTCGGCGACGATGCGAGTGCCGCCGACGCCGCGGGTGGTGAATGTCTCAGGCGTGATCGTCACTGTTCACCGGATAGACGTCGCCGTAGCCGTTGGTTTCGCTGTCCATGCCGCGAAGTATCGCCGTTGCGCTGAGCACTCGTTAGGAGATCTAGAAATTAGCTGGTGCTGAACTACTCGGCTTTGGCAAGCGGTTTCGGTCGGGGTACAGGTGCATAACAGCTCCGCCGAATAATTGACAGAGGCGGCAGTCGGCTTGGTACCGACATTCACGGTTGACACTCCAGCCTCTCGGAAACATCGCGGCGGCGATCGAATTTCCCCGCTGAACAGCGCTCGCGCGTCGATGTAGGCCGCCAAACCAGGTCTGCTGTTGTGTACTGGAGTCCTCGTCGACCGCCGGTTCACCTGCTGAAACGGCTCCGCACCGCCCGCGTGAGAGCCAGGGGATTTGTAGTGAGCCGATTCACCCAGACCATGTACGACAACGCCGAGAGCAGCTGCAAGGGCATGGTCACCGGGGAGCCGGACGCACCTGTCCGGCACACCTGGGGCCAGGTGCACGAGCGAAGCCGCCGCATTGCCGGCGGTCTGGCCGCCGCCGGCGTAGGGCACGGCGATGCGGTCGCGGCGCTGGCCGGCGCGCCTGTCGAGATCGCCCCGACCGCACAGGCCATCTGGATGCGCGGCGCCAGCCTCACGATGCTGCATCAGCCCACCCCACGCACTGACCTGCAACGCTGGGCCGACGAGACCACGGCCGTCATCAACATGATCGACGCCAAGGCCGTCGTGGTCTCCGATCCGTTCATGGCCGCGGCACCGCTGCTATCCGAGCTGGGCATGCAGGTGCTGACCGTCGAACAGCTACTCGACCACCCGCCGACCGAGCCCGTCGACACCGACGACGACGACGTCGCGCTGCTACAACTGACCTCCGGTTCGACCGGCTCCCCCAAGGCGGTCCGGATCAGTCACCGCAACGTCGTATCGAATGCCGAGGCGATGTTCGTCGGCGCAGACGTCGATGTCGAATCCGACGTGATCGTGAGCTGGCTGCCGTGCTTCCACGACATGGGCATGACCGGCTACCTGACGGTCCCGATGTACTTCGGCGTCGAGCTGGTCAAGGTCACGCCGATGGACTTCCTGCGCGACACCCTGCTGTGGGCAAGGCTCATCGACAAATACCAGGGCACCATGACCGCGGCGCCCAACTTCGCCTACACGATGTTCGCCAAACGCCTGCGCAGGCAGGCTCAGCCCGGGCAGTTCGACCTGTCAACGTTGCGGTGGGCGCTCTCGGGCGCCGAGCAAGTGGACCCGGCCGACGTCGTGGATCTGTGCGAAGCCGCCGCGCCGTTCGGGTTGCGGCCCGAAGCCCTGGTGCCCGCCTACGGCATGGCCGAGACAACGGTGGCCGTGTCGTTCACCGAGTGCGGCCGCGGATTGACCGTCGACGAAGTAGACGCCGACCTGCTCGCGATGCTGCACCGGGCCGTCCCGGCGTCCAGGGGTAAAACCCGGCGGCTGGCCTCCCTCGGTCGTCCACTCAAGGGGCTGGAAGCTCAGATCGTCGACCGGGACGGCAAGGTGCTACCCGCTCGCAGCGTCGGCGTCATCCACGTGCGTGGCGAACCGGTGACACTGGGCTATACGACGGTCGCCGGTTTCGTATCTGCGCAGGATCACGACGGCTGGTACGACACCGGCGATTTGGGCTATCTCACCGAGACCGGCAACGTGGTGGTGTGCGGCCGGGTCAAAGACGTGATCATCATGGCCGGGCGCAACATCTACCCGACGGACATCGAACGTGCCGCCGCCCGCGTCCACGGGGTCCGGCCCGGCTGTGCCGTCGCGGTCCGCTTGAAGGCGGGCCACCCGCGGGAGACTTTCGCGGTTGCCGTCGAAGCCAATGCCTGGGAGGACCCAGCCGAGGTGCGCCGCGTCGAGCGTCAAGTTGCCCACGAGGTCGTCGCCGAGGTCGATGTCCGTCCCCGCAACGTGGTTGTGCTCGAGCCAGGAATGATCCCGAAAACGCCGTCGGGAAAACTGCGTCGCGCCCACGCGCTGGCACTGGTGATCTAATATTGCCGTAGCTCATGCCCGATTTTGACGCCCAGCCTGGTCGCGAACCACCAGACCAGACCGAATTGTCCACCGCCCAAAGGGAAGCGGACGAACTCGACCTGCGCGCCGGACTGCGCGGTTTGGCAGGAATGGTGGCCGGCGGCCGCGGCGTATTCGAATTGCTGGGCGAGGTCGCCGCATTCGCCGCTGAGGCCATTCCCGGGGTCGACGGCGCCGGAGTTGCGTTGATCGAGCTGGGCAAAGGTCGCCCGACGCTACAGAGTACCTCTGCCACAGCGGGGTTCGTTCACACGATCGACGCCGTTCAATACGACGAGTTGCACGAGGGGCCGTGCATCACGTGCATGCAGTCGCGGCGAGCCACGGTCAGTGGATCGCTCGGCGCCGATGATCGCTGGCCGCACTTCGGTGGCCGGGTCGCAAGGATGGGCGTGCATTCCGCGTTGTCGCTGCCGCTGATAGTCGGCGAGCACGTGATCGGCGCGATCAACTGCTATGCCGACGGCCAGGACGCGTTCGGCGAACACGCCGTGCTGTTGGGAACGCAATTCTCCGGGCCGGCGGCGGTGTCGATCTACAACGCCGGCCTGCTGGCCGGCGCTCGATCACGTGCCGAAAAGCTGGAGCAGGCTCTGGATCACCGTGCGGTGATCGATCAGGCGGTCGGCATCATCCGCAGCCGGTCGGGTGTCAGCGCCGAGGTGGCGTTCAGCCGGCTCGTCCAGATGAGTCAAAGCGGCAACGTCAAGCTGCGGGTGGTCGCGGCACGACTGGTCGACGACGCCGTGCGGCGCGTCCATGCGCGGCGGGCACAGCGCTAAGCCAGTTGAGTCAAGTTGTGCAGCAGCGCCGGACGGGCGCCGGGATCTGCCATTAACTGCCGTGCCACGTCGGTCAGGTGATCGCCGTGGGCACGCGCGTACCTGCGTAGCAGCGTAAATGCCTCGTCGACCGATATGTCGAAGTGTTCGCGCAGGAAGCCCTTGGCCTGCTCGACGACGATGCGGTGGGTCAGCGCGGACCGCAGCTGCGGTATCACCGTCGCGGGCGTCGGCGGGTGTTCCTGCAGGATCGCCACGCACGCGACATGCGCCAGCGTCTGCCCAAGCAGGAGATCGGACTCGCTGAGTTCGCCGGGCCGGCCGCCGAACAAACCCAGAGAGCCCAACACGATGCCGGCGGCCCGCATCGGCACCGCGTGTACGGAGGCGACGCCCGCCTCGCGCGCGGCCGGAACAAAGCGCGGCCATCGGGTGGTCGCGGTGCTCAGATCCGCCACCGAAACCGGTTGGCCGGTGGCATAGCACTCCACGCAGGGTCCCTCGTCGGCCTGTAATTGAAAGAGTTCCAGTTCGCGCGTCTGATTAGAGGTCGCGGCCAGCAAGCGTAGTTGACCCAATGGGTCGACGAGCAGAAATCCCGCCGCCGCGATATCCAAGAGGTCTGCGCAACGTTCGGTGAGCTCGGTGAGCAGTTCGACGATGTCGAAGTCGTCGAGCAGGCTGTCGACGAGCGATACAACCGCATCCAGTACCCGAGTTTCACGAGGGGTTTCGGTCACGTTTGCCCTCCTTTTCGCATGGCATTAATCGGCTTCGAGTCGCAGTCGCCGGTCGAGGATGTCGCGGGCGACCTCGGTGGCGCTGCGGTTGGTGGAGTAGGCGTGGGCGCGCAGGCGTACCAACGCCTCGGCGGGTTCGACCCCGAGTTGGGCGACGATCATGCCGGTGGCCTGACTCACCTCAGTGCGGCTTAGCGCGTTGAAGTCGGCCCAGGCGCCGCTGTAAGGGTCGTTGACGGCGGCCTGCAGGTCGGACTGCATGTGGTCCAGCAGAGGGGCGCCGGCCAGCTCGGCGGCGATGACAGCGCCGGCGAGCTGGTCAACGTGTAGCTCGCCGGGCAGTTTCTTGAAAAGGTCCAGGGCGCCGACGAATTCGCCGGCCAGCACGACCGGAATCGCGAAGACTCCCCGGATCTTGTAATCGAGCAAGGCGGGGCGGTACAGCGGCCACCGAATGAAGTTGGGTGTGGCGAGGTCTGGAACGAGGACGGGGCCACGCGTCGAGACGGAGTCCAGGCACGGACCCTCGCCAATGGTGAACTGGAGTTCGTCATAGTCGCGCGCGGCCGCGTTGCTGGAGCCGAACGTTCCGCTGGTGACCCCCGAGAAGACCAGTGAAATGGCCGCAGCATCAATGCCGAACAACGTCACGCAGGCCTCGCAGAGTGAATCAGCTGCCGCTAGACCACGCCGGCCGTCGAGGGCCGCGCGCAGCTGTTCAGCGATCGCCACATTTAGCCGAGCGAGGATCGGGCATTAATCGCAGTGCCCGGACGTCGAGGTGGCGGGGTCATACCTCCACCATCCACCAATGGGAGCCGATTTGCGAGTATTGGCGCACCGGGCCCGCTAGCCGATGGACACCAGTTGGTCGATCGAGTCGATGGGCAGATCGCCGTCCACGATCGCCGTCACCGCCAACTTGTGCAGGATGATCGCTCCTCGGTGATTGTCCAGGAAGGCGATGTCGGCGGCGTCGCGCCCGGTGGCGATGCGCACCAGCGACTGCCGAGGCGCCAGCAAAGTTCCGTCGACGACCCGCCATTGACCACCCACGAACGCCTCGGCGACCGCGTGAAAATCCATCGGATACAGGCCCGGCGCATAGACCGACACCACGCGGGCCGGCACCTTGACCGCCCGCAGCATCGCCACCACCAGATGCGCGTAGTCGCGACACACCCCGGCGCCGGCGAGCAGGGTCTCCACCGCTCCATCGATCGGGTCGCTCGAGCCCGGTACATAGTTCAGCCGGGTGCCCACCCAGAGGGAGACTCGCTCCAGCAGACTCGTCGAATCCGCGTAGCTACCGAATTCCGTTGCGGCAAAACCATAGAGCTTGTCCGCCTCGGCGTACCGGCTGGGACGCAGATACATTGACAGGTCGTGTTCGGTCACCGGCGCCGGGTCGGTCCGGCCGACGATCGTGGCGGCATAGTCGACAGTCAGGTAGCCCACCGGCACATCGAACTTGTGGATGCGGTTACCGTGCGTACCGCTGATCTCCAAGGCCTGAACGGGTTTACCGTCCAGCTCAAACGACAACCGTTCTGACACTTCGGTATTCGGGTGCGGCGCGACAGCAATCTGGAATTCCAACGTCGTCGGGTCGGTGATCTCGACTTCGAGCTCCGCGGCCACCTCCCGTTTGGACTGGCGGTCCATACGCGATTCCTTGTCCTCGATGTTGATCTCCGCGGGATTCCAGGATCGACAATCGGATGCGATCGCATGTTTCACATTCGGCCGCGAGCCACCGCAGAATCACCGCAGACCAAGAGCGTTCCCCTGCCGACAGTACACGCGGCGTGTAGCCTCGTATGCACCGGCGATATTTCGCACGCAGCCGTTTGAGATTGTGTCGTCGCCGATTCGAATGAGTTGGTCGATTCGCGGCCAAGACAGGAGCGTCGCATGACGCTACGAAGTGGCCGAAGCTCAACAGATTCGACGCGCACCCGACCCCGGATCACACCCCGCCTGCGGTTGAAGCCCAAGGGATCCACTGCCGGCAGCGTCGATGGAGCGTGGTGGCCGCACAGCGACGACCTTCCGATCGAACTTCCAGATTTGTTGGCAGTGCTCTCGATACGACTGGGCCCAATCGATCGCGTGACATACAACTTTGCCGACTGGGCGACAGCGCCGACCGAATTCCCGGCGGGCGACGATATGGTCCGACTCAGCGGCTACTACCAGCAACCCGGCAACACCATTCAAGTGGTCGGCATCGATCACACCAAGCTCGCCCTCTTGGTGGTACCGACTGGCACCGACCCAGAGCACGCACATGACATCATGATGTCCGCGGCAGGGCCGAACAACGAATCGACAATCGACCGACTGCTGCACCACTAGCCCGCACGACGGTCAATAACCGCGTGCTTGCCGGCGCTTGCTGGTGTGCGCTGCCATCTCGGTGACGACCGAACGGCCTTGTCCGCGAGGGGATTTGCGTGCGGCTGCCACCAGGGTGTCGAGCGCGTCGACAATTCCGGTCGCTATCTCGTCGACCCCGGGCACATTGTCCGGACACACGCACACAGTCAGATGCATCTGCTCGCCGTGGGTCGTTGGCGTGATGGTCAACCCGCAACCTTCCAGCAGCGGCGTCACGGTATACATACCGATGACCTTCGCGCCGGCGCAGTACGCAGGCCACGACGGACCCGAATCGGGAGAGACACTGCCGTGTGAGATCGGCGTCAGTCGTTGCCGCACATCCAGTGTTTTGACGATTCGCATACCCGCGTGGAGCACCGTCGACGGGATCAACGACGTAATGGCCGCTGTGTTACCGGTGAAGTGTTCGTTGTCGTCATCGTGAGAATGCGCGGTATTCATCTGCTCGGTAGCAGTGTGAAGGTTGGTCAGTATCTCGATGGGATCGCCGAGCTGTACCGGGATGCGGATTTGGGCCGCGATCGGCAACTCTCGATCTTCGCCGGGTGCGGCGCCTGATTGGGCGAGCGGCATCCACATCGCCAGGGGATCGTCGGGCACGGTGTCGTAGCGCTGCAGCCAAGCACGCAGCGACAGAGTGCAGGCGGCCAGCAATACATTCGTGACGTCGCCGCCGAACGCGGTGCTGACCGCCTCCAGATCGGCTTGACAGATCGAGGCGAATGCGACGGCCCGGCGGTCGGTCAGGGGTGCGCTGAACGCATTGCGTGGAACTGGACCACGCATCGATGACACCGCTGGCGGCACCGAATCGCGTTCGTCGACACGATTCGTCCCGCCCAGCTGCCTGCGCACCACGTGCAGCAGACCAGAGACGGTCTCCGCGACGAGGTAGACACCCTTGAATTGGAATTCGAGAAGCTCGCTGATCACCTCGGCTACGAGTTCACCTACCGCAGGTTTGCCCGGACTCGGTTGCCTTGGCTGATCGTCGCTGCCGGCGTGGTGGGGATCAGAGCGCAGTAACCGTGACCAGACGGCCGCCGCACCGACGCCGCGTTCGCTCAGTACCGGCGACAGTCGCAGCGCCAGCGCCCACCGGCCACCCGACAGACCGTCAATGCTCCAGGCTTCCCAGAGCATTTCGCGTTGATGACGTGATTCCGCACTCAAGTGCGCGGTCAGGTCGGCGAATTCGCGCTGACCACCCGGCGCCTGCAGCGTTGCCCGGTGAATCTGCGACGACGGGTCATACCTGTCGATCTCGGTCCAAAATGGCGGGCCGAGCCCCCACGGCCTGTCCACCAGCCTGCTGCGAAAGCGAGTCAGTTGCGGCAACGACGAGCCCACCCATTGCTGTAGCCGCTCGTGACTCATCTGGTCGGCCGGCTCGAGAACAATGAACGACACGGCGGGCGCCTGGGTGGTCGACTTCTCCAGTAGAAGCCGTAAGGCGTCGACCGACGACGCCCGGACAGCCGAGAATATGCCTCCGGTCAAGCCAACCAAACCCTCTGAACGACAACCTCAATTTCGCGTGAGAAGCACCGCTGATTGTGCCGACCCTACTCTCGTCCGGGCTAGAAGCACACCCGCGAGATGTCTTGTCGATTTCCGTTCACAGAAAAGAGTTTTCGTTGGTCAGTCCGCGTTCCGGGAATGCGCCGAGCGCAAAGGTCTCGGCATTGCCCAGCCCGGTGCCGCCGCCGACCGGATCGTCGATCCGAACCAACAGGTCCCGCAGCTGGTGCAGCTGACGTGCGTTCTCGGGCCTGTCGCAGTCGGTGACGTGACTGCCCTCGACCTTCAGGTCGCCGACCCACTGGCCGTACACCCAGTCGTTCCAGCCGTAGTAGCCCGCGGTGCCGAGATGAAAGCCGGTGGGGCCGGCGGCGGTGACCGTCAGCGGACGTTTGGAGCCGTCGGTGTCGATCAGGGTGATCGTTCCGTGCGTGAACCGCCGGTTGCCGTCTTCGAAGTGCATGT
>NZ_DASXHW010000076.1:0-10687 GCF_036488105.1 Mycobacterium sp.
CCCGAGATCGGCACGCCCTGCGGGTCGTCCCACTCCGGGGCCAGGATCGGGCACTGCGACATCGGAGTGCAGTAGCGCGAGTTCGGGTGCGCCGCTTTGGTATCCGTTTCGCGCAGGATCCAGTCGTTGCCCTTCCAGTCGATCAGGTGATCGGGCTCGCCCTCCAGACCTTCCCACCACACGTCGCCGTCGTCGGTCAGCGCGACATTGGTGAAGACGGTGTTGCCACCCTCGATGGTGCGCATTGCATTCGGGTTGGACTTCCAGTTCGTGCCCGGTGCGACGCCGAAGAAGCCGAACTCGGGGTTGACCGCGTACAGCCGGCCGTCCTTGCCGAATCGCATCCAGGCGATGTCGTCACCGAGGGTCTCGGCGCGCCAGCCTGGGATGGTGGGCTGCAGCATCGCGAGGTTGGTCTTGCCACAGGCCGACGGGAACGCGGCGGCGAAGTAGTACGCCTTGTTCTCCGGCGAGATCAGCTTGAGGATCAGCATGTGCTCGGCGAGCCAGCCCTCGTCGTGGGCCATCGCCGAGGCGATCCGCAGTGAATAACACTTCTTGCCCAGCAACGCATTTCCGCCATAACCGGATCCGTAGCTCCAGATTTCGCGGGTCTCGGGAAAGTGCGTGATGTATTTGGTGTCATTGCACGGCCACGGCACGTCTTTTTGGCCGGGCTCCAGCGGAGCGCCGATCGAGTGCAATGCCTTCACGAAAAAGCCGTCATCGCCGAGCTTTTCCAGCGCGGCCTTGCCCATTCGGGTCATCACCTTCATCGAGGCGACGACGTATTCGGAGTCGGTGATCTCCACGCCGAGCTTGGGGTCGTCGGCGCCGAGGGGGCCCATGCAGAACGGGACGACCCACATGGTGCGCCCGCGCATGCAGCCGCGGTACAGCTCGGTCATGGTCGCCCGCATCTCGGCCGGCGGCTTCCAATTGTTGGTCGGGCCGGCGTCGACTTCGCGCTCCGAGCAGATGAAGGTCCGCGACTCCACCCGCGCCACGTCGGACGGGTCCGACAGCGCCAGGTAGGAGTTCTTGTGCTTCTTCTCGTTGAGCTTGGTGAAGGTGCCGGCCTCGACCAGCTGGTCGGCGAGCCGCTGCCACTCTTCGTCAGAGCCTTCCGCGAAGACCACCCGGTCCGGCTGGGTGAGCTCGGCGACTTCCTCCACCCAGGACAGCAGCCCCTCGTGGTTCGTCGGGGCGGTATCCAGACCAGGAACGGTCGCTGAAGTCATCAAAATCTCCTGCAGTCGCGGTTGTGCGTGTTGCGCGGCTAGTTTGCGGCGGCCTCCACACAGGTTATCGCGAGGTGTATACCCATAAAAAGTCGAGGCTGTATTGGTTAACTCACAGGAACGATTCAGAACACGTTGTCGGCGGTATTTGTCGGCGAACTTTCGTCAATTTCCTCGTCATCCTCAGCGGAAGGCACCGAAGTCTCGGACGGTGCCCCCGCGTCGTCGGACGGAGTATCGGCGTTGTCCTCGGGCTCGATGGCTTCGCCGAGTTCCGCCCGCACCGCCTCGATGGCGGCCCGCAGGGTCGGCATTTCCCGCCCACGCAGCGCGGCGGCCCGCGCACCAACGACGGAGTGCTCACGCAGCTCGGTGTCGATGACGCCGACCTGCGCGGCGGCCCGCGCGCTCTCGCCCTCGTCCTCCTCGCCCAGCGCGGCGGTCAGCGACGACTCCACCGCCAGCACCCGGGTGGCCACCAGCTGCTCCACCGCGGACTGCAGTTGCGCGGTCGCCTCGCCGACCCAGCGGTCGAGCAGCGCGCGGTCGCGCAGCAGCCCACGGGTGCTGACCACCCAGACCGTCAGCGCCAGTCCGATCGCTGCGCACGCGACGGCCCCGGCCACCGTCAGCCCGGGCGTCAGATCGGCCAGCAGCCGACTCAGCGTCAGCGCCACCCCCAACCCGAAGCCGGCGCCCACCAGCATCATCAGCCGGGTCTCCAGCTTCCGCGACTTCAGCTGGGGCGCCGGCAGGTCGATTGTCGGGAGTGAAGCCGGCGCCGGCGGGTCGACCGTCAGGCCCATCCCCTCCGCGACGTCGGCCAGTTGCGTGGTGGTGCCATCGTCTACCTCGGTGACCACCTCGTTGAGGCGCCGACCCGCGTAAGACTCGAACTCCGGCAGCTTGGCCCTGGTCAGGCTCGCCACGTCCTCCTGCAGCTCGGAGCGGACCGAGGTGCAGCGGTTGCGCGCGAAGTACGACAGCTGAACCCGGGCCTGCTGGGTCTGGCTGCGTAACGCGATCGTGCGTTCGGTCTTGGACAGCCGTCGCTGCCGCAGGATCGCGCTGCGCTGCTCGCGCAGCACCTCGACCCGCGCGCGCCGACCCGCGCCATCGGCATCGCGATCGTATCGGCCGGCAATGGTCTGCAGTCGAGAGTTCCACGCCCGCAACCTGTTTCGCCGCGGAAGGTCTTTGTCGGCGAGTTTGTCCGTTACCGCGGCAACGAGATCGTCGATCCGCGGTTCACCGGATTCGGGCGCCGCGGCGACCCCGACCCACGGCGCGTCGCGGTAACGCGCAGCGTGCGACCCCAGCACCTCGCGGTCGCCGGCCAGGACTGCTTCCCAGTTTCGATGCACGTCGATCTTGGACACCGCGCCGATCACCGCGTCGGTCTCGGCCATCGACGCGTCGAGCAGCGCGCAGTCGGATTCGGTCAACGCGGCGGCCGCCGAGACGACGAACACCACCAACGTCGGTGCTTCGCCGGCTTCCAGGTCCGCTGACTCGACGAACTTCTGCTTCGGCAGCCGCTCGCGGAGTGCGGCGACCACGCTCGTCACCCCGGCCAGCCACGGTCCGGTGACCATGACGGCGTCCAGGCGCTCGATGTTCGGTACGTCGAGGTGCGGGCCGATCGCCGCCACCAACTTGTCCACCTCGGTGACCGCGTCGTTGCCTGGTTTTTTGGTCACACCGCGCCTCCGACCTGCGTCCACAGTCGCAGCGAACCCCTGACGATGTCGGCGCCGCAGGCGCGGTGGGTAGCCGCGACGGGCCCCCGGCGGTAGCGCTGCCAGTGCACGGCGCGGCGAAGATGCGCCGCAGCCGTGTCGCCGCGGTCGACGTCCATTCCAACCGCCTCGACGACGTCCACCGCGGCCATCATCCGGGCGACCACCGTGTCGTCACGGGACAGGAACTCGCGGATTCGCCGGTCGGTGACGGCCAGCGTCTCCAGTTCGGCGACGGCATCCAGCACCCGCTGGTAGCGCGCGGGCGCGCCGAGCGCCTCGATCTTGTCGACGACCTCGTCGATGCAGCTCAGGTTCCGGAGCAGGGCTACGACGTCGGCACGGGTCGCCCCACGCCGGATCGCGGCGCTCGCCTGCGCGACACCGAACGCGTCGAGGGTGTCCATCAGCCGGCGGCGCGACTCAGCGTCGACGGGATGCCCGTCGGCCAGCGCCCGCAGCGCAGACCACAGGGCGTCGTCCAGGCCGTCGACGGCGAGGATGCCCACCACCGGTTGTATCGAGGTGGCGGCCGGGGCAGACAGTCGCACGCATCGGGCCCTGGCCGCGGTGGTCGGCCCGTGCGGATGGCAGCCGGATTCGGTGGTCGCGATCAGGTCTGCCTTGTTCAGCACCGCCAGCAGCGGCCGCCTGGCCGCTCCGATCGCGGCGCGGTCCTCGGGTTTGACCGCGTCGGCGAGAACGTAGAGGTCCACGTCGGCAGCCGAAGAGGTGGTCAGCGTCATCGTGCCGCGAAGGCTCCCGGCCTGGGCCAGTGCGCGCGCGACCGTGCGACGGCCGACACCGCGGCGTCCCGATACCGCCACCCGCAACGGGGTGGCAAGCCGCCTGGCGATCGCGGTGCAGCGCGGGTCGGAAACCTCCGCCGCAAACCGTTCCAGCTCTTCGACGAAAATCGGATGCCCCTATCCGGGTCGTAGTTGCCGCTAACGCCCCATTGTGGCCGAGTAGCCGCCGATCACGGCGTAGGACCACCGGTTTGTCGGTCGAATGGTGACATTTGCACCGCTGGGAAGCGAGTCACCCAATACCAGTCCAAGGCAACTGTTGGGTATCAATCTGCCGCGCGGGCGGCAACATGATGGGTTGATGGGTAACGATGAACGGATGCGCGCGCAACCCTGGGTGGACGCGGCCACACCGCCGACACCTTCTTCCGACCTGCGTGCGGAACGTGGCGTCGGCGGCTACCGCCGGACGACCAGTTTCCGTACCCGGCGCTCGCAGTTGTCGGCGGCCCAGCAGCGGACCTGGGAGCGGCTGTGGCCCGAGCTCGGCTACGTCGCCACGTCTGGGCACGACCGCGAAGCCCCGGCCGAACCGCTGGACACCCACGCCTGGTTCGGCCGCGACGCTCCACTTGTCCTTGAAATCGGCTGTGGCACAGGAACTTCCACGCTAGCGATGGCGAAATCCGAGCCGCACGTCGACGTGATCGCGATCGAGGTGTACCGGCGCGGGCTGGCCCAATTACTGTCCGGCATCGACCGGGAAGGTGTCACCAATATCCGGCTGATCCGCGGGGATGCCGTCGATGTGCTGGACCACCTGATCGCCCCCGGCTCGCTGAGCGGGGTCCGGGTGTTCTTTCCGGACCCGTGGCCCAAGGCCCGTCACCACAAGCGCAGGCTGCTGCAGCCGGAGACGGTGGCCACGATCGCCGACCGGTTGCGGCCGGGCGGGGTACTGCACGCCGCCACCGACCATGCCGGTTACGCCGAGCAGATCGCCGAGGTGGGCGCCGCCGAACCCAGGCTGACCAGGCTGGATGCCGACGCCGACACGGCGATCTCCGTCGTCCGTCCGGTTACGAAATACGAGGGGAAGGCGCACGTTGCCGGCAGCGCCGTCACCGAATTCCTCTGGGAAAGACGCTGACCATGAGCCTCACTGAAGAAAAACCCGCCGCCCCGGTCGGGCTGCCCGGCGACCCCGCTGCCGACGCGGCGCCGGCGGCCCGTCGGGTACTTCTGGTCTGGGATGCGCCAAACCTGGACATGGGGTTGGGATCCATCCTCGGCCGGCGTCCCACCGCGACGGAGCGGCCTCGCTTCGACGCGCTCGGCCGCTGGCTGCTGGCCCGTACCGCCGAAGTGGCAGTCGACCGGGACGATGTGTCGGCCGAACCGGAAGCCACGGTGTTCACCAACATCGCCGCCGGCAGCGCCGATGTGGTGCGGCCGTGGGTCGATGCACTGCGCAACGTCGGATTCGCGGTCTTCGCCAAGCCCAAGCTCGACGAGGACAGCGACGTCGACAGCGACATGCTCGAGCACATCGCCCAGCGCTCACAGGAGGGTTTGGCGGCGCTGATGGTCGCGTCCGCCGATGGCCAGGCATTCCGGCTGCCGCTCGAGGAAATCTCGCATAGCGGCGTACCCGTCCAGGTACTTGGATTTCGCGAACATGCCAGTTGGGCGCTAGCGTCGGATACCTTGGAGTTTGTCGACCTGGAGGACATCACCGGTGTGTTCCGGGAGCCACTGCCGCGGATCGGCCTCGATTCGCTGCCTGACCAGGGGGCGTGGCTGCAACCGTTCCGGCCGCTGTCCTCGTTGCTGACCTCGCGTGTCTGACAACTCAAAACTATTGCGCGGGTCGCCGCAGATCCAGTAAGGAGCTTACGTGTTCGCCTGGTGGGGTCGAACTGTATATCGCTACCGGTTCATCGTGATCGGCGTAATGGTGGCACTGAGCCTGCTGGGCGGCCTCTTCGGGATAAGCCTCGGCAAGCACGTGACGCAGAGCGGGTTTTACGACGACGGCAGCCAGTCGGTCAAGGCATCGGTACTCGCCGACAACACCTACGGACGCGACCGAACCAGCCACATCGTGGCGACCTTCACCGCACCCAAGTCGGTCAACGACCCGGCGTGGCAGAAAAAGATCGTCGCCGAACTCAACGCCTTCAAGAAAGACCATTCGGACCAGGTCGTCGGCTGGGCCGGCTGGCTGGCCGCGCCGACCAGCACCGACCCCGTCATCAAGGGGATGGCCAGCGAGGACGGCAAGCACACCTTCGTCAGCATCCCGCTCAAAGGCAACGACGACGACACAATTCTGACCAACTACAAGGACATCGAGCCGAGCCTGCAGAAGCTCAACGGCGGCCAGGTCCAACTCGCCGGCCTTGAGCCGATCGCCAACGCACTGACCGGCACCATTGCGACTGACCAGAAGCGCATGGAAGTGCTGGCGCTGCCGCTGGTGGCGGTGGTGCTGTTCCTGGTGTTCGGTGGCGTTATCGCGGCCTCCCTGCCGGTGATGGTCGGTGGACTGAGCATCGCCGGCTCGCTGGGCATCCTGCGATTGATCACGATGTTCGGGCCGCTGAGTTTCTTCGCCCAGCCAGTCGTGTCCATGATGGGTTTCGGTATCGCGATCGACTACGGGCTGTTCGTGGTGAGCCGTTTCCGTGAGGAGATCGCCGAGGGATACGACACCGAGGCCGCGGTCCGCCGCACGATGATGACGGCCGGTCGCACGGTGGTGTTCTCGGCGGTCCTGATTGCGGTGTCTGCGTCGAGCCTCTTTTTGTTGCCGCAGGGCTTCGTGAAGTCGCTGACCTACGCGGTGATCATCTCGGTGACGCTGGCCGCGATCCTGTCGATCACGCTGCTGCCGGCCTGTCTGGCGATCCTCGGCAAGCACGTCGATGCCCTCGGCGTGCGCACCCTATTCCGGATACCTTTCCTGGCGAACTGGAAGCCGTCGCGGGCCTTCCTGAACTGGCTGGCCGATCGGCTGCAGAAGACCAAGACCCGCGAAGAGGTGGAGGCCGGGTTCTGGGGCAAGCTGGTCAACGTCGTCATGCGGCGGCCGCTGGTCTTCGCCCTCCCCATCATTATCGGGATGATCGCGCTGGTCATCCCGCTGCACAACCTCTCCTTCGGCGGCATGAGCGAAAAGTACCTGCCGCCGGACAACTCGGTACGCCTGGCGCAGGAGAACTTCGACAAACTGTTCCCCGGTTATCGCACGAACCAGCTGACGCTGGTGATCGAGAGCAATAACCACAGCAAGGTCACCGACCAGCAGGTCGCCGAGATCCGCAACGACGCCGCGTCGATCAGCGGATTCACCGACACGACCTGGCAGGAGCGGGCCTGCCCGACCATCGAGGGCAACCCGTGCGTCTCAGGACCGAATGCCAGCCACCCCAAGAACGACTCGGTTCGGGTGATCCAGAACGGTCTGTCGAAAGCCAACGACGCGGCCAAAAAGCTCGCTGAGCTGCGATCGATCACGCCACCGAGAGGCTTGACCGTCTTGGTCGGCGGCGTTCCGGCGCTTGAGCAAGACAGCATCCACAGCTTGTTCGACAAGGCGCCGCTGATGCTGGTGGTGCTGCTCACCACGACGATGCTGTTGATGTTCCTGGCATTTGGATCGGTGGTGCTGCCGATCAAGGCCGCCGTGATGAGCGCGCTGACGCTGGGCTCGACGCTGGGCATCTTGACCTGGATCTTCGTCGACGGGCATTTCTCCACCTGGCTGAATTTCACGCCGACACCGTTGATGGTCGTCCTGATCGCACTGGTCGTCGCGGTCGGATTCGGTCTGGCCACCGACTACGAGGTCTTCCTGGTCTCGCGCATGGTGGAAGCCAGAGCACGCGGCATGTCCACTGCCGAGGCCATCCGGATCGGCACGGCGACCACCGGTCGCCTGATCACCGCGGCGGCGTTGGTGCTCGCCGTGGTCGCCGGCTCGTTCGTGTTCTCCGACCTGGTGATGATGAAGTATCTGGCGTTCGGTCTGATGGCCGCACTTCTGTTGGACGCCACCGTCGTCCGGATGTTCCTGGTGCCCGCGGTGATGAAGCTGCTCGGCGACGATTGCTGGTGGGCGCCGATGTGGATGAAGCGCCTGCAGAATCGCTTGGGGCTCGGTGAGATTCACCTGCCCGACGAGCGCAAGCTGCCGTCGCCGCGGCCCCGGTCTTCTCGGTCGGCGACCGCCACCCGACCGCCGGTGACACCCCGTCCACCGCACGACCCCACGCATCCCAGTGCCGACGGTGCGCCGCGGCCGAGCCGGCCGGTTGCGCCCCCGCCCCGGCCCGACGTCCGGCCGCCGACACCGGCCGCACCATCGGCCGCCGGCACCACGAGAATGCCGGCTCCGGGCGGGCCCGAGCCGAAAGAGGCTCCGACGACTCGCTTCTCGGCGCAGCCGAAGACGCCGACCGGCCGTCCGCCCGCTCCGCCGCAGGGTCCTCCGCCACCCGCTCGCGGGGAAGACCGCGAGATCGAGTCCTGGCTCAGCGACTTGCGCGGCGGGAAGACCGGCGACCCGCGCGGCGCCGGCCCCACACCGCCGCCGCAGCCGTCCGCGGACGAGACCCGGGCGCTGCAGGTTCCGCGCGAGCAACCGTCGGGCCCGCCGCCCGCCGAAGCCGCGGACGCCACCACCGCGATCCCGACCCCGCCGCGGGAGAACAATGACCCCGAGGTCGCCACCGAGAAGATGAATGCTCGCGGCGACAACCCCGACCGGCCCCGTCCGCGCCGCGGCGGTGGACTCAGCGCCGCGGATCTGCTGCGTCGCGAAGGGCGCATGTAGCGGCCAATTCGGTTCAGGCTACGAGCTTTTGGATTCCAACTCGTCCGGCTCGACTTGCATGATCGAGCCCTCGTTGTCCTCGGTTTCCTCGGCAGCGGCCTCGGGATCCTTGGCCAGCAACACCTGGAACGCGTTGTTGAAGAACGCGACGGTCGGGACGGACAACAGTGCCCCGACGACGCCGGCGAGCACGCCGCCAGTCGAGATCGCCACCACCACCGCCAGCGGATGAATCGACACCGCCCGGCCCATCACCAGCGGCTGGAGGATGTGGGCTTCGAGCTGGTTCACCGCGACGAGCAGGCCCAGTGTGATGAGCGCGTAGACGAATCCCTTTGCGAGCAGCGCCACTATCACCGCCAGGAAGCCGCTGAGCACGGCACCCACCAGCGGGATGAAAGCGCCGAGGAACACCAGTGAGGCCAGTGGCAGCGCCAGCGGCACGCCCATGATGACCAACCCGGTGCCGATGCCCAGCGCGTCGACCAGCGCCACCAGGAAGGTGGCCCGCACGTAGCCGGTCAGCGCGCCGAACCCGGCGACGCCCGCGGCGCGTACCCGTTCCCGGTGGTCGGAGGGGAAAATCTTGGTCACGTAGTGCCAGATGTTGCGACCGCCGTAGAGGAAGAAGATCAGCGTGAACAACATCAGCAGTGCGGCCGTGACGATTTCGGTGATGGTGGCCGCGGTGGACAGGGCGCCGCTGGTCAACTTCTCCTGATTGTTCTGCAGCGCTTGGACCGCGGAGTTGCCGGCATTGTCGATCTGCTGGCGGCTCAGATGCAGCGGTCCCTCGATCAACCACTTCTTTGCGGTGTCGATGCTTCGGGTCACCTGTTTGACCAAATCCGGTACACCGACGATGAATTGACTGACGACGAACGTCATGATGCCGCCCAGTATCGCGAAGCCGGCCAGTAGCACCAGCGCGAGCGCGCCGCCGCGGGGCGCGCCGCGGCGGTCCAGCCAGTCGACGATCGGAACCAGCAACGCACTCAACATCAAGGCGAGCAGCAGCGGGACAACGATGATTTCCAGCCGCTTGATGACCCACAGCAGCGTTATCAGCGCGACCAGGATCACCAGCAACCGCCAGGCCCATGCTGCGGTCTTGCGAACGATCGGTTCTACCGAGTCGGCGTAATCGGCGGCGGCCCTCGACGGCATGGTGCCCACCCTAATCGTCAGCGCACAGGTCACATGCGGATAAAACAGTTCGGACACCTGTGCCGCGCAGCGATCCGGGCGCGACCTGCGCGGCTACGCTGAACACGTGTCGCATGGCGCAGCGGCCGACAACGTCAACGGACAGCTCGAAGAGCATGCCCGCAACAAGTATTGGTGGCTACGCTGGGTCACCCTGGCCGTCGTCGCGATCGTGCTGGCCGTCGAAGTGGCATTGGTATGGGACCAGTTGGCCAAGGCCGCCCGCAGCCTCTACTCGGCGAAGTGGTGGTGGCTGCTGGCGTCCGCACTGGCGGCCGTCCTGTTGATGCACAGCTTCGCCGAGGTTCAGCGGACCCTGCTGGTGGCGGCCGGGGTGCGGGTCAACAAATTGCGGTCCGAAGCCGCTTACTACGCGGCCAACGCGCTGAGCACTACATTGCCCGGCGGCCCGGTACTCGCCGCGACGTTTCTGCTTCGGCAGCAACGGATTTGGGGCGCGTCGACGTTGGTCGCGTCCTGGCAGCTGGTGATGTCGGGCGTGCTACAGGCGGTGGGGTTGGCGCTGCTGGGGCTCGGCGGCGCGTTCTTCCTTGGCGCCAAGAACAACCCGTTCTCGCTGCTGTTCACCCTGGGCGGATTCGTCGCGCTGCTGCTGCTGGCCCAGGCGGTGGCGTCACGACCGGAACTGATCGAAGGGATTGGTTGCCGGGTGCTGGGGCGGTTCAACGCGTTGCGCGGCAGGCCGGCCGACGTCGGACTGGCCAAGTGGCGGAAGATGCTCTGCCAGCTGGAGTCGGTCAGCCTGAGCCGGCGCGACCTGGCCACGGCCTTCAGTTGGTCGCTGATCAACCGATTCGCCGACGTCGCGTGCCTGGGTTGCGCGGCGTACGCCGCGGGGTCGCATCCCTCGGTGGGCGGTCTGACGGTCGCCTGCGCAGCCGCGCGCGCGGTCGG
>NZ_DASXHW010000085.1:0-6793 GCF_036488105.1 Mycobacterium sp.
TCTGCGCGGCGTCTTTCGGGTAGACCACCTGAGCGCCGCGCGGCATCGACAGCACGTAGTCCACCAGCAGCGGACGCAACACCAGGAACTGGTCACCGTTGGCGGACTTGACCACGCTGCCTTCCGGCAGCCCGATGACCGCGTCGTGTGCGATCGCGCCGCGGTGAGTGTGAAACTCCCCGCCGGGACTGAGCAGCATCGTGTAGTGCCGACCCTTGGCGTCGGTGAGCTGAACGCGATCACCGATGACGAACGGGCCGGTAACGGACACAGCCGTCAAGCCTGCCAGCAGACGCGCCGCCAAAGGTGCGCGGGGTTGTCCGACCCGGCCCCTAGGCTGCGGATATGACCGACGAACCAGGCAAGCCAGCCAGGTCGCGCCCGGCGTCGAGACCAGCCCTGTCACCGTCGCGGGCGGCCGACTTCAAGCAGTGCCCCCTGCTCTACCGGTTCCGAGCGATCGACCGGTTGCCTGAGCCTCCGTCGACCGCCCAGGTACGCGGATCGGTGGTACACGCCGCACTGGAGCAGCTCTACGGTCTTCCCGCCGCGCAGCGCGGCCCGCAGACCGTCGATGCGCTGGTCGGTCCGGCGTGGGAGCAGGTGATCGCCGCCGACCCCGAGCTGGCCGACCAGTTGGACCCCGAGCAGCAGACCCACCTGCTCGACGAGGCCCGCAAGCTGCTGTCCGGCTACTACAGCCTGGAAGACCCGACCCGGTTCGACCCGCAGAGCTGCGAGCAGCGCATCGAGGTCGAACTGGCGGACGGCACCCTGCTGCGCGGGATCATCGACCGAATCGATGTCGCGCCCACTGGCGAATTGCGGGTGGTGGACTACAAAACCGGCAAGGCCCCACCGGAAGCCCGGGCACTGGCCGAGTTCAAAGCCATGTTCCAGATGAAGTTCTATGCCGTCGCGTTACTGCGCTCGCGGGGCGTACTGCCGACGCGGCTGCGGCTCATCTACCTCTCGGATGGCCAGCTGCTGGACTACTCCCCCGACGAAGCCGAGCTGCTGCGCTTCGAGAAGACCCTGATGGCGATTTGGCAAGCTATTCAATCCGCCGGTGCCACAGGCGATTTCAGGCCGCGGCCGTCGCGGCTGTGCGACTGGTGCGCGCACCACGAGCACTGTCCGGTCTTCGGCGGCACGCCGCCGCCGTATCCGGGCTGGCCGGAGGCTCCCGACGAAGGCAACGCAGACACCGTCCTGCAGCACAAGGCCGAGCCGGCCGCTTGATCGCCGGCTACTGCAGCGGCGACATCTCCTGCAGCATGGTCGGTATCAGCTCGCAGACCGTGGGGTGAATATGCATCGTGCGGGCCAGTGTTTGGTAGGGCGCCTTGGCTGACATCACGTCCAGGATGGCGTGGATGGACTCGTCGCCTCCGACGCCGAGGATCGCGGCTCCGAGAATCTGTTGCGTCTCGGCGTCGACAACCACCTTCATGAAGCCTTGCGTCTCACCCTTTTCCACTGCCCGACCGACTCGGGTCATCGGTCGCTGACCGACCAGCGCGGGGCGGCCGGACGCCCGAACCTGCTCGACGGTCATGCCGGCACGTCCCAGCGGCGGGTCGATGTAGAGCGCGTACGCGGCAATCCGGTCGCTCACCCGCCGCGGGTCATTGTCGAGCAGGTTGGCGGCCACGATTTCGAAATCGTTGTAGGAGGTGTGGGTGAAAGCGCCCTTGCCGTTGCAGTCGCCCATCGCCCAGATGTGGTCGACGCTGGTTTTCAGTTGGTCGTCAACGGCGACGTATCCGCGGGCATCGGTGCGGACGCCGGCCTGCTCGAGCCCGAGGTCATCGGTGTTGGGGCGCCGCCCGACCGCCATCAACAGGTGGCTGCCCGCTATCGGTGCCGCACCAGGCCGCGGTGTCAGTTCGAATCCATTGTCGCGCTTAGATATCCGAATATCGGAAGCGTCGACGACGACGTCGATGCCTTCATTCTCCAGGATCGCCCTGATTCCGACGGAGACGTCCTCGTCCTCGCGCGATGTCAGCCGCGGACCCTTTTCGACTACGGTCACCTCGGCGCCGAAACGCCGGTACATCTGCGCGAATTCCAGGGCGATATAACTGCCGCCGACGATGACGAGATGCTCGGGCAGCGTATCGAGTTCGAGGATCGACACGTTGGTGAGAAAGTCGATATCGGCCAGCCCGGGAATGTCAGGCACCACCGCACGTCCCCCGACGTTGAGGAAGATGCGCTCGGCACTCAACGTCTCGTCCCCGACCCGCAATGTGTGCGGATCCTCGAAGCTGGCATGACCGCGAAAAACCGTGCAGCCGTCCATGCCGTCAAGCCAGTCTTCGACGCCTTTGCGGTCGTCCAACATGATGGCGTCCTTGCGCGCCTTGACCTTTCGCATGTCCACGCTGACAGCGCCGGTCTGGACACCGAAGTCGGCGCCGCGTCGGGCCATATGTGCGGCCTGCGCACTGGCAACCAAGGTCTTGGTCGGAATGCAGCCGGTGTTGACGCAGGTGCCGCCGATCAGCTTGCGCTCCACCATCGCAACGGTGTGACCGGCCGCGGTCAGCCGTCCTACCAGCGGGGGCCCGGCCTGGCCGGCCCCGACTACGATCGCGTCGAAACTCCGCGTCACAGAGCAGCTGTGACTGCGGCGATTGCGAATCCACCGCCAACGGCGACGACGTCTTCGAGCAGAGCGATCGGCAGGTCACGACCAACCCTGCCGGCCAGGCGGCCGCGCGCCTGGTAGCCGACCAGGGTGCCGAGCACCGCGCCGACAACGCCGGCGCCGAGCGCGCTCCAGGTTACGGCCCACGCGGTGCCGATGACCGCTCCCGCGAACCCGCCGGCGACGATCCGGCCAATGAACGCCGGCGGCGCCGTGCGCGGCGGCGTCTTGGGTTGTTTGTCGACAAAGAGTTCCCCGAGCGCAAGCACGGTGAAGATGCCGACGGTTATCCAATTGCCAACCCAGGAAGCCCAGGTTCCATTCAGATTGATCCAGTGCAGCGCGGCGGCCCAGGAGATGACCGCCGGGGCCGTCATGGACCGCAGACCGGCGATCACACCAATTCCCAGGGCTAGCAGCAGAACATAGAAATGCGTCATGTGCGACATCGCGACCCCTCCTCAGGGCTCGACTAACGAACGCGGCTCTAGCGGGACGCTAACACAGCGGCGGCTGTACTACCGGGACATTCAAGATCAGAATCGGAAGAACCGAACGCTTGAAGCCAGGATCGCTTTCGCACCAATCGCCGCCAAATCGTCCATGATCTCGTTGACACCGCGGCGTGGCACCAGCGCCCGCACGGCGACCCAATCGGGGTCGGCCAGTGGAGCGATCGTGGGCGATTCCAATCCGGGCGTGATCGACACCGCGTCGTCGAGAACCGAACGCGGGCAATCGTAATCAAGCATCAGGTACTGCTGGCCGAACACCACGCCCTGCACCCGGGCCACGAGTTGATCGCGGGCGGCGACGTCCGGTCGCTCGGCGGCGTGCGGATCGATCTGTTCGATCAGGACCGCCTCTGAATCGCACAGAGTTTCGCCGAACGCCACCAGGTTGTGCAGGTTCAGGGTGCGGCCCGAACCCACCACGTCGGCGATGGCGTCAGCGACGCCGAGCTGTATCGAGATCTCGACCGCGCCGTCGAGGCGGATCACGGTCGCGTCAATGCCGCGGGCCGCCAAGTCTTCTCGCACCAGGTTGGGATAGGCGGTGGCGATACGGCGGCCGGCCAGGTCGTCGACTTTCCAGTCCCGCCCGGCCGGGGCCGCGTAGCGGAAACTGGAAGATCCGAAGCCCAGCGCCAGCCGCTCATGCACCGACGCGCGGGATTCCCGCGCCAAATCCCGTCCGGTGATGCCGAAGTCGAGCTCACCCGACCCGACATAGATCGCGATGTCTTTGGGCCGCAGGAAAAAGAACTCGACGTTGTTGTGCGGGTCGATGACGGTCAAGTCTTTGGGATCGGTCCGACGCCGGTAACCGGCCTCGGACAGGATGTCGACCGCCGATTCGCTCAGCGCGCCCTTGTTGGGGACCGCCACGCGCAGTCGCGTGGACCCGTTGCGGTGGTGTGGTGCCATCAGAGTTTCCGATACACGTCGTCGAGGGTGAGCCCGCGGGCGATCATCATCACCTGAGCCCAGTACAGCAGCTGGCTGAGTTCCTCGGCCAGCGCCTCGTCGGATTCGTGTTCGGCCGCCAACCACACTTCGCCGGCCTCCTCGAGGATCTTCTTGCCCACCGCGTGCACTCCACCGTCCAGCGCGGCGACAGTGCCACTGCCGGGCGGACGAGTGCGGGCACGTTCGCCGAGTTCGGCAAACAGATCCTCAAAGGTCTTCACGGCCAGCGATTGTTTCATGGGCGGCTAAGCAAAGTCACGGCGGTTTCAGGCCGCGGCGGGCGGCAGGGCAGTCGGAGACACCTCGTCGGGCATGTCTTCTAGGGACACCCCGTTGGTTTCGCGGACCCATCGCCAGACGAAAACAAGCGACAGCACCGCGCACAGCGCGTAGAACCCGTAGGCCACACCGAGCACGTGGCGCAGCGCCGGGAACGTCACCGCGATAGTCCAGTTGGCCATCCACTGCACGCCTGAGGCCAGGCCCAGCGCCGCCGACCGGATGCGGTTGGGGAACATCTCGCCCAGCAGCACCCACAGCACCGGTCCCCAGGACACGGCGAACGCGACCACGAACAAGTCTGCGGCCACCAGCGCGATCACCCCTGCGGCTCCGTCTAATTGCGGCTGACCGTTGACGGTGGATGCTCCGGCGAACACCACAGTCATCGTCGCCAGCATCACCGACATGCCGGCCGATCCGGCCAGCAGCAGCGGCCTGCGGCCGAGCCGGTCGATCAAGGCGATCGCCACCAAGGTGATGAGCACGTTGACCCCGGTGGTCACCAAGGCGATGGTGAATGAGGACCTCTCGCCGAAGCCCACTGCCTCCCAGAGCAAATCGGAGTAGGAGAAGATCACGTTGATACCGACGAACTGCTGAAAGACGGCCAGCCCCAGACCCACCCAGACGATGCCGTACAGCCCGCCGGTCGGCTTACGCAGATCGCGCCACGACTGCGGCTTTTCCTGCTCCAGCGAGCTCGCGATACGAGTGATCGTCACCTCCACGTCGCGCGGGCCCAGCAGTTTCCCCAGCACTTGGCGGGCTTGTGAAATCTCTTGTCTGCCAACCAGGTAACGCGGCGATTCGGCGATCGTGAAAAGCAGTGCGAAGTACAGCAGCGCCAGAATCAACTCGCCGAGATATGTCCAGCGCCAGGCCGCCAGGCCCAGCCAGATCGGCTTGCTCGCACCGCCCGCGATGTGGAACGGCACCCAGGTCAACGCCATCGCTCCGAAAAGCCCGAAAACGATGGCAAGCTGCTGCAGTGAGCCAAGCCGGCCACGGAAACGCGGGGGCGAGATCTCGGCGATGTAGGCCGGAGCCGCAACCGATGAGAAGCCGATCCCGATACCGCCGATGAAATGAAAGACGATGAACATCCAAATGCTGGTTGCCAAACCAGCGCCGAGACCGCACACGAAGAACGATGCCGCCGAGAGCTTCATTATCGAGAGGCGGCCCAACCGGTCGCCGATCCGGCCGGCCCCCACCGCCCCGACCGCGGCACCCAGAACCACCGATGCCGCGGCGAAACCCAGCAGAGCGTTGCCGATGTGAAAGTTCGCCTGCAGCGCCTTGACTGCGCGGTTGGTCACCGAGATGTCGTAACCGAAGCACAGTCCCCCGATCGCGGCCACCGTCGCGAAACGAGTGGCCGACAAGAAGGCGGCACGGGCGGCGGTGCTGTCGACGGGCAGGTCTTCGTGATGAGCCGACGGCGCCTGGCCGCGGGCGTCGTCAACGGCCTCGGACAAGGGCTTAGTCCTCCGGGTTATAGCCGAGGTTGGGGCCGAGCCAGCGCTCGGCTTCCTGCAGGGTCCAGCCCTTGCGCTTCGCGTAGTCGGCGACCTGGTCCTGGGCCATCCGGCCGACCACGAAGTACTGCGATTGCGGGTGCGAGAAATACCAGCCGCTGACGGCAGCACCGGGCCACATCGCCATCGACTCGGTCAGCTCGATGCCGGTGCGCTCCCGCACGTCCATCAACTTCCAGAGCGTTCCCTTCTCGGTGTGCTCCGGGCAGGCCGGGTAGCCGGGGGCAGGGCGGATTCCGACGTACTTCTCACCGATGAGTGCCTCATTGTCCAGCTGCTCGTCGGGCTGGAAGCCCCAGAACTCCTTGCGGACCCGTTGGTGCATCCGTTCGGCGAACGCCTCCGCCAGCCGGTCGGCGAGCGACTCCAGCAGGATCCCGCTGTAGTCATCGTTGGCTGCCTTGTACTCCGCGATCTTGTGGTGGCTGCCGAGCCCCGTGGTGACGGCGAAGGCGCCGACGTAATCCGCCAGACCGGTGTCCTTAGGCGCGATGTAGTCGCCGAGCGACCGGTTCGGGATGCCGTCCCGATGCTCGCCCTGCTGGCGCAGGTTGTGCAATGTGGTGAGCACCTCGGTGCGGGTCTCGTCGGTGTAGACCTCGATATCGTCGCCGACCGCGTTCGCCGGGAAGAACCCGATCACCCCGTTGGCGGTCAGCCACTTCTCCTTGATCAGGGTGTCGAGCATCTCCTGGGCGTCGTCGTAGAGCTTGCGGGCGGTCTCGCCCGACACCGGGTTGTTGAGGATGTCGGGGAACCTGCCCTTCATCTCCCAAGCGTTGAAGAACGGCTGCCAGTCGATGTACTCGCGGAGCTCGGCGATGTCGTAGTCGAAGAACTCCCGCACG
>NZ_DASXHW010000103.1:0-5336 GCF_036488105.1 Mycobacterium sp.
GGACCAAATCAACGACGGGATCCGGGACGGTCTCGTTGCTTTGCAAGGGGTCTCGGGCTGACCTGCCGCACCTGGGTGCCGCGACCCCACGGTTCTGATGTGGACCTCGATGCCAGCCAGCCCGCTTAAGTCCCCAGCTGGACCTCGATGCCGGCCAACCTGCTCAAACTTTGTGGAGCTAAGGGGATTCGAACCCCTGACCTACTCGATGCGAACGAGTCGCGCTACCAACTGCGCCATAGCCCCTGATCGCTAGCAGGCTACCAGTCGCGGCCGAAGTCGCCGAACCGCTATTGCCCCACCGCTCGCGGCAAGACCCGGTCCCACTCGTAATCCCGGTCGGCGTACGGCGCGTAGTCGAGATGCTCGAAAATCGGGTCTTCGTCGTCGATCTCCAGCACCGCGGCTCCGGGACGCCGCAACCGCGACGGGACAACGTCGTATTCGCGGTCGTGGGTGTTCTCCACACCGAGCTGCGAGCGCGCCATCCGCTGGATCCGGCGACGCCGGACCCGCTCCTCGATCCGCGTCTGCCTGCGCAGGTAGCCCAGGTAGAGCACGGTCACCGCGGACACGACGCCGAAGAACCACCACGCCGTGGAGGTCACCAGGAACGCCGTCGCCGCTGACAGGACCAACGTCAGCGCCATGACCATCAGCACCCGTTTGCGGGCGGCGTATTTGCGGGCAACGGCTGCGGCAGCCTTGTCCGCGTCATAGCGATACCGCCGACCGAACGCCGGAGCGGCGGTCCTCGGCGGCTCCGCGCCGACCGGTATCCCTGAGGTGTCGTCGATGTATTCGTACTGATCAGCGTCGTCGTCGAACGCTTCGCCCTGGGCGTCGTACTCGACTTCGAGGTCGACCTCGGTGTCTGTATCTTGGGCGGTCTCCTCGCCAACTTCCGCGGTCGCGCTCACCGGCAACGCTTCGGAGTGGGGGTCGATGACGTCGAACTCGAGACAGTCGGGGGCGCCATCCTCGACCGATGCCGCCGCTGAAACCGTCACGACGCGCGACGGCGAGGCGTCTTCGGTCTCGTCGTCGTCGACGTCTTCAAGGTCGTCGTCGTATTCGTCTTGCTCGGGCTGCCAGTCGGGGTCACTGCGGTGGCCTGCCGCCGGCCCGCCGCGCTTGATCAGCCGGGCGGCCGCGGCGCTGTTCAGCACGCGGGTCGCCAACGCCACATCGCTGGTGCGCCGCACTGCGTCGCGCTTGCTGACCAGCATGGGGACCAGCACGAACAGCCAGAGCACCACGAGCGATATCCACAACAACGACTGCGGGATGCTTGGCATAGCGACCCGCTCCTTTCCCCGCAAGACTTAACCGGTGGCCAGCGCTGCCGGTCGAGGCACTCAGATCAATTACACATCTGTAATTTACCTCTGACAAGAATCATTAGTCACAAAAGTCACGTTGGTAACACGACACGCCGCGCAACTCGGTCGGACTACGCCCAGCCCGCGTGCCCGTCGCGCACCAGGGCCGACGTCACCGATCCGTAGACCTCCTCGACCGTCAGGCCGACCAACAGGTGATCGCGCCAGCCCCCGTCGACTTGGAGGTAGCGGCGCAGCAACCCCTCCTCGCGAAACCCGACCTTTGCCAGCACAGCCCGGCTGGCCGCATTCTCCGGCCGCACCGTGGCTTCCACGCGATGCAATCTGACCGGGCCGAAGCAGTGATCGAGACCTAGGGCCAAGGCTCCGGTGGCGACGCCGCCGCCGGTCACCGCACTGGACACCCAATAGCCGATCCAGGCCGACCGCAACGCGCCATGCGTGACGTTCCCGATCGTCAGCTGCCCACAGAACTCACCGTTCAGCTCGATCACATAGGGCAGCATCCGGCCGTTGCGCGCCTCCGCCCGCAAGCTCGAACACACCGCCGGCCACGTCGAAACCGAGTGTCGCGCAGTCCAATCAACTTCGGTACTGGGTTCCCACGGCTCCAGATGCACCCGATCGGCCAGCCGCGCGCGACTCCATTTCGCGGCGTCGCGCAGGCGCACCGGGCGCAGCCGGATCATGCCGGCGGCGACCCGCAACGGTCCGACCGAAGTCGGCCAGCCGGGGTGCTGTGAGTTGGAGCGCCACAGGTTCACGAGCCGATGCCACCAGGCCTTTCAGCCGCGCTGAGCCAGAAACGCGACTTCGACGACCTCGCCGGTGCGGATCTGCTCTGCATCGCGGGGAACCACGACCAGACAGTTTGCCTCGGCCAGCGTCGCCAGCAGGTGCGACGAGGCGCCCGGCGCCCCACCCAACGCCTGCACCAGATACTCGCCGGTGTCCTGATCGCGCATCAGTTGTCCGCGCAGGAAGCCTTTGCGGCCGGCAATCGAGGTGATCGGCGACAGCGTGCGTGCCTGCACGACCCGGCGCATCGGCTGTCGCTTTCCCAGCGACAACCGGATCAGCGGCCGGACCATCACTTCGAACACCACCAGCGCGCTGACCGGGTTGGCGGGCAACAGAAAGGTCGGCACACCGTCGCGGCCCAACTGCCCGAAGCCCTGAACGGAGCCAGGATGCATCGCGACGCGGGTGACTTCCATTTCGCCGAGCTCGGCGAGCACCGATCGCACCGCCTCGGCCGCCGCGCCGCCAACCGCGCCCGCAATCACCACGATCTCGGCTCGATTGACTTGACCCTCAACCACTTCGCCGAGTTCTCGTGCGTCGCTACTGACGATGCCGACCCGGTTCACCTCCGCGCCGGCGTCGCGCGCAGCAGCCGCCAACGCGTAGGAGTTGACGTCGTAAACCTGTCCGTTGCCGGGCGTGCGCGAGATGTCGACCAGCTCGCCGCCCACCGCGAGCACCGATACCCGCGGGCGCGGATGCACCAGCACTCGGTCGCGGCCCACCGCGGCCAGCAGCCCGACCTGGGCCGCTCCGATGATCGTCCCGGCCCGCACTGCGACGTCGCCGGGTTGCACGTCGTCACCAGTGCGTCGCACATAGGCACCCGACCGCACGCCGCGCAGCACCCGTACCCGCGACTGGCCGCCGTCGGTCCAGCGCAGCGGCAACACCGCGTCGGCCAGCGTCGGCAGCGGCGCCCCGGTCTGCACGCGCGCGGCCTGCCCCGGCTGCAGCCTGCTCGGCGTCCGCGCGCCGGCCTGGACGGTCCCCATCACCGGCAGGGTCACCCCGCCGCCCGACGAGGATCCTTCGGCCGCGCTCAGCGACCGCAGCTCGTCGTCAGCCTGATCGTCGGACTGATCTTCGGACGGATCGCCCTGCCCGACGCCTTGCACGTCGACACTGCGAACCGCGTAGCCGTCGATAGCGGCCTGGTCGAATCCGGGTAGCGGGTGCTCGGTGACGACTTCCTCGGCACACAGCAGGCCTTGCGCTTCGGCGATCGCGACTCGCACCGGCCTCGGCGCCACCGCGGCGGCCGTTACGCGGGCTTGTTGCTCCTCCACCGAACGCACAGCGCGCCTTTCTGCCGTCACCCGCATCAACCCCAGGCCGGAAGTGGCCGGGCCGGAAAGTGACGACTAGCCGCTAGCGTTCGGCCAGACCCAATCGGGTCACCAGCCACCGCCGTAGCTCTGGTCCGTAGTCGTCACGGTCCAAGGCAAAGTCAACCGCAGCCTTCAGGTAGCCGCCGGGATTTCCCAAGTCGTGTCGAGAGCCGCGGTGAACGACGACGTGCACCGGGTGCCCTTCTTCGATCAGCAACGCGATCGCATCGGTGAGCTGCATTTCGCCGCCGACACCCCGCTGAATGCGTGGCAGCGCGTCGAAGATGGCGCGGTCGAGGATGTAACGGCCGGCCGCCGCGTACAGAGACGGCGCGTCTGCCTGGTTGGGCTTTTCCACCATGCCGTTGACCTTCAGCATGTCCCTGTCGGCACCGGGCACCGGCTCGACATCGAAAACGCCGTAGGCGCTTATCTCTTCGGGCGTCACCTCGATCGCGCACAACACCGTGCCGCCGAACTGGGCGCGCACCTTCGACATCATCACCAGCACGCCGGTCGGCAGCACCAGGTCGTCGGGAAGAAGGACCGCGACCGCGTCTTCGTCGGCGCCCAGCACCGGCTCGACACAGCTGATCGCGTGCCCGAGGCCAAGCGGCTCGGTTTGCACCACAGACTCGACTTTGATCAGCGCCGGTGCGCGACGAACCTTGGCCAGCATGGCCTCCTTGCCCCGCGCCTCGAGCGTGCCTTCGAGCACCAGGTCCTCGACGAAGTGCGCGACGACGCCGTCCTTGCCTTCGGAGGTGATGATGACAAGCCGCTCGGCGCCGGCCTCGGCGGCTTCGGCCGCCACCAACTCGATGCCGGGTGTGTCGACGACAGGCAGCAGTTCCTTGGGCACGGTCTTGGTCGCGGGCAGAAAACGGGTGCCCAATCCGGCCGCGGGCACGATCGCCGTGCGGGGAACCGAAACTTGTGAGCCAGACATCGTTGAAACCCTATCGTTGACCTTGTGGCGACGGCGGGCAAGGCCGCATTGCGAGAACGGCTGCTAGCAGGCCGTCGCGCGGTTTCCGACGACGCCCACGCGCAGGAGGCCCGATCGTTGGCCGCCCATGTCGATGCCCTGACGATCAACGGCGGCCGCACGGTGTGCGCCTACGTCCCGGTCGGGGCGGAGCCGGGATCCATCGAGATGCTGGATGTGCTTCTGCGCCAAGCGGACCGGGTGCTGCTGCCGGTCACGCGCACCACCGGCGACGACTCCGCGATGGCCCTGCAATGGGGCGAGTACCGGCCCGGGCAGCTGATGGCCGCGCGATTCGGCCTACTCGAACCGGCGGGACCGTGGTTGCCGGCGACCGCCGTGGGTGACGCGAGCGTCGTGTTTGTCCCGGCGCTGGCCGTCGACCGCACCGGGGCCCGGCTGGGCCGGGGACGCGGTTTCTACGACCGCACGCTGGTGCTCCGGAATCCCGAGGCGCGCCTGATCGCTGTGGTCCGCGACGACGAGCTGCTCAACGAGGTGCCGCACGAGCCGCACGACGTGCCCATGACGCATGCCCTGACGCCCGGGCACGGCCTGGTCGAGCTGACCGGTTAGCAGTCCCGCAACACGTCGCGCATCGCGTCTTTCTCTTTGCCGACTCCCACAGCGGGTAGTCGGTCTTCACCTCGACCTGGCGGGCGACGAAGGCACATCGGAACGCCGTATTCGGCGGCAACCACGACGCGGCATCACGAAAAGCCTTGTCGCAGTTGACCTGACCGGCCACGGCCAACAGGTTGCGCGGGTCGTTGGCGAAGTCGCGCCGGCGCTGGCCCTCCCACAAGCGTGCGCCGTTTACCAGGCGTCGGCCAGCGCGACCACATGGTCGATCTGCACGGCCGAGCAGGT
>NZ_DASXHW010000131.1:0-12259 GCF_036488105.1 Mycobacterium sp.
GCGGCCAATCGGGCGCCAGAGCCGCTACGCCACAACTGATTCCGCCTCGGCTGGGAGCCAAGCTGCGCCCGTCTGGCCAACGCAGCTGGGGCTGGGTGCTGGCGTTGATCCTGATCATCCTGGCGCTGGCCGCGATCGCGGTGCTGGGCACCGTGCTGCTGACCCGCAATGACAGAAAGCCGAACGCGTCGCAGGAAGACCAGGTCCGCAGCACCATCAAGAGTTTCGACGCCGCGGTGCAGACCGGCGACCTGACCACGCTGCGCAGCATCACCTGCGGCAGCATGCGCGACGACTACGTCAACTACAACCAGCGCGACTGGAGCGACACTTACCGTCGCATCGCGGCGGCCAAGCAGTATCCCGTCGTCGCCGACATCGACCAGGTCGTGGTGAACGGAAACCACGCAGAGGCCAACGTCACCGCGTTCATGGCCTACGCGCCGCAGACCCGTTCGACCCGCAGCTTTGACCTGCAGTACCGCGACGATCAGTGGAAGATCTGCGAGTCCAACTCCGGCTAACGCCGAATCAGCTTGGCGACAAAGACTTTCCGTTGCAATGCAGGTCGTTGCAGGCCTCGATAACCCGCTCGGCCATCGACGCCTCGGCCTTCTTGAGATAGCTGCGCGGGTCGTAGACCTTCTTGTTGCCCACCTCGCCGTCGACCTTCAGCACGCCGTCGTAGTTGGTGAACATGTGCCCGGCCAGCGGTCGGGTGAAGGCGTACTGGGTGTCGGTGTCGACGTTCATCTTGACCACGCCGTAGCGCAGCGCCTCTTCGATTTCCGACTTCAGCGAACCTGAGCCGCCGTGGAAGACGAAGTCGAACGGCTTGGAGCCGTCGGCCAGGCCCAGCTTGGCCGAGGCCACCTTCTGGCCCTGATCCAGGATGTCGGGGCGAAGCTTGACGTTGCCGGGCTTGTAGACGCCGTGCACATTGCCGAACGTGGCGGCCAGCAAGTAGTGGCCGTGCTCGCCGTGCCCCAGAGCGTCGATGGTCTTCTCGAAGTCCTCGGGGGTGGTGTACAGCTTGTCGTTGATCTCGGCCTCGACGCCGTCCTCTTCACCGCCCACCACGCCGATCTCGACTTCCAGGACGATCTTGGCGGCGGCGGCCAATTTCAGCAGCTCCTGCGCGATTTCCAGGTTCTCGTCGATCGGCACCGCCGAGCCGTCCCACATGTGCGACTGAAACAGCGGATTCTGGCCGGCGGCTACCCGCTCGGCCGAGATCGCCAGCAGTGGGCGCACGTAGGTATCCAGCTTGTCCTTCGGGCAGTGATCGGTGTGCAGGGCCACGTTGATCGGGTACTTGTCGGCGACGACGTGGGTGAACTCGGCCAGCGCCACCGCACCGGTGACCATGTCCTTGACCGCGAGGCCGGAGCTGAATTCGGCGCCGCCGGTGGAGAATTGGATGATGCCGTCGCTGCCCGCGTCGGCGAAGCCTTTCAGCGCGGCGTTGACGGTCTCCGAGGACGTGCAGTTGATCGCCGGGAAGGCGTACTCGTTCTCCTTGGCGCGCCGCAGCATCTCGGTGTAGACATCTGGCGTTGCGATTGGCATGAGTTCTCCTCCTGAGCAGGTGTTGCGCAAGCCCGCGGCCGCCGGCCCGGCAGCCAAAGTCGTCATTAGTATCGCAACACCGTCGGGACATCCGCAGGCCAGCCCGGACCGCGCCTGGTAATCGCCGGTCCGCGGCGCCGGTATCTTGAACACCGTGAGCACCGCCGTGGTGGCCCTGCCCAACATCCTCGACCCGATGTATTGGATCGGTCCCCAGGGACTGTTCGCATCGGCTGTACTGCCGACGATCCTGGCCATCGTCTTCGTCGAAACCGGTCTGCTGTTTCCCCTGCTACCCGGTGAATCGCTGCTGTTCACCGGTGGCCTGCTGGCCGCGCACGGCACACTCGATATCTGGGTGCTGGCCCCGGCCGTTGCGCTGACCGCGGTCCTTGGCGACCAGACCGGTTACTTCATCGGCCGCCGGATCGGGCCGGCGCTGTTCAAGAAGGAAGACTCGCGGTTCTTCAAGCAGCACCATGTGACCGAGTCGCACGCCTTCTTTGAGAAATACGGGCCCGCGGCGATCATCCTGGCCCGTTTCATGCCGTTTGTCCGGACCTTCACGCCGGTGGTCGCCGGGGTGTCCTACATGCGCTATCCGGTGTACCTGGCGTTCGACATCGTCGGCGGCATCCTCTGGGGCGGCGGCGTGACAGTCGCCGGCTATTTCCTGGGCAACGTGCCGTTCATCCACCAGAACCTGGAAAAGATTGTTCTGGCCATCCTGTTCGTGTCGATGCTGCCGGCGTTCATCGCCACCGGCCGGGCATACCTGAAACGCCGTCGCGCCGCCAAGGACGACGAGGACCAGCTGACCGTCGCCGACTAGTGTCTATCGACGTCGACTGTGTAGCTTGTGTGGGTGAAAAGGGCGAAATCACCGTCATAACCCGCACAGTCGGTGCGTCCGCTCAGGGATGCAGAGCTGGCAATTACTGCACCCGAATTAATGACTCAGGACTCTAGCTACGCCGGCCGGAACGTCATCGCCACGCCGTTCATACAGTAACGCAGGCCGGTCGGCTGGGGGCCATCGTTGAAGACGTGGCCGAGGTGCCCGCCACAGCGGCTGCAGAGCACCTCAGTGCGCGACATTCCCGCGCTGTTGTCCTGTTGCTCGAGGACGGCGTTGTCCATCACCTTCCAGAAGCTCGGCCAGCCGGTTCCGCTGTCGAATTTGGTCGTTGACGAGAACAGGGCCTGGGCGCAGCCCGCGCACGCGAAGGTTCCGGAGCGGTGCTCGTCGTTGAGTGGGCTGCTGTAGGGAGTCTCGGTGCCCGCCGCGCGGAGCACCTCGTACTGCTGTGGGCTCAGCAGGTGCCGCCACTCCTCGTCGGTGTGGTTGACCTCGAACGTTTTGATCGGACCGCGCGGCGCGCCGGCGGCGTTGAAGGCGCTCAATGCACCGGCACCGGCCAGCACACCAAGCCCGGTGCCGAGCAGCACGTGCCGACGGGTCAGAGCCGGACGCGACGGTGTCGAAGCGGTCATCTCTCCAACATACGACGGATCCTCAGACGGCGACCTTGAAGTCGCAGCCGGTCTTCGCACGGACATCGGCGACGGTGACCCCGGGATGCAACTCGATCAGCGTCAGGCCGTGATCCGGCTCGACCTCGAAGACGCACAGGTCGGTGATGATCATGTCCACGACGTTCTTGCCGGTGACGGGCAGCGTGCACTGCTTGAGGATTTTCGGGCTGCCGTCTTTGGCGGTGTGATCCATCGTGACGATCACCCGTTTGACGCCCGACACCAAATCCATTGCGCCGCCGGGGCCTTTGACCATCTTGCCGGGCACCGACCAGTTCGCCAGGTCGCCGTTCTCGGCAACCTCCAGCCCGCCCAGGATGGACAGGTCGATGTGGCCGCCGCGGATCATCGCAAAGGAGTCGGCGCTGCTGAAGAAGCTCGACCCCGGAAGGTTGGTGACGGTCTGTTTGCCGGCGTTGACCAGATCGGCGTCGACGTCATCCTCGGCCGGATAGGAACCGATGCCGAGCAGCCCGTTCTCGGACTGCAACGTGACGCTGATGCCCTCGGGAATGCAATTGGCCACCAGCGTCGGGATGCCGATACCGAGGTTGACGTAGTAGCCGTCACGCAACTCCTGGGCGGCGCGCTGAGCCATCCGCTGGCGGATCGGGTTGTCGTTCTTCTGTGCGGCGCCGCCGCTGGTGGTACGGAACTCGATCCGCTTTTGGTAGTCGGCGCCCTCGATGATGCGGTCCACGTAGATGCCGGGCGTGTGAACCAGGTCAGGATCCAGCTCGCCGACCTCGACCAGTTCCTCCACTTCGGCGATGGTGACCGTGCCGCAGGAGGCGATCATCGGGTTGAAGTTGCGCGCCGTCTTGCGGTAGACGAGGTTGCCCGCCTTGTCACCTTTCCAGGCCTTGACGATGGCGACGTCGGCCCGAATACCTTCTTCCAGAACGTATTCGGTGCCATCGAAGACCCGGGTGTCTTTGCCTTCGGCGAGCTGGGTGCCGAAGCCGGTGCGGGTGTAGAAGCCGGGAATCCCGGCGCCGCCGGCACGGAGCTTTTCCGCGAGCGTGCCCTGCGGCGTCAGCACGAGGTCCAACTCGCCGGTCAGCACCTGGCGCTCGAACTCTTTGTTCTCGCCGACATACGAGGCGATCACCTTCGTCACTTGACGCCCCTTGAGCAGCAGCCCCATGCCGAAATCGTCGACGCCGGCGTTGTTTCCGACGATGGTGAGGTTCTTGACGCCGCTGTCCACCAGTGCCTGGATCAAGTTTTCCGGGATGCCACACAACCCGAAACCGCCTGCGGCGATGGTGATTCCGTCCTTCAATAGGCCATCCAGAGCCGACACGGCATCGGGGTGGACTTTAATCATTGCCGGTCCCTTCGTTGACGGTCACGGCGTGTGCGGCCTCCATCAGCATCCAACCGGACAGCTGCACCGAGAGGTCACGCTCGGGGATCTCCGAACCGGTGACCGCTCCCCCGACGAACTGCGCCTGCTGCCCGCCGGTCGTCGGCAACTCGGCGGGCCGATCCCAGAACGGCCCGAACAGCGGCAGCCCCTCGACCGTCTGGCGATTGTCCCAGGCCGACTGAGCTGACGTCAGCACGATTTCACGGGCGCTTTCACGGGCCTTGGCATCCTCGGCAGAATCGCCGGGCAGCGTGGTGGCAACAAGCGCCAGGTAGCGGGCGGTGATGCCGGCGAACAACCCGCCGTCCCCGCCACCGGAGCCGCGCAACACCCCGCCGGGCGCCATGTGTTCGTCGACGGCGGCGACCAGGCGATGCACCCGCGGCGCGTGCCGGTCGTCCTGGGTGCGGGCCGCCAGCTCGGTCTCCAGCCCCAGCACCACGCCCTGACAATAGGTGTACTCGGCGCGAACCAGTGAACCCGCCTTGATGCCGTCGAAGACGAGGTGCTGCTCGGGGTCGATCAGCGTCTCGTCGATCCAGTCGGCCATCTGCTGGGCCCGCCGCAGCCGGTCGCCGTAGCGCGCCAGGAAGAGCCCGGCCGGCCCGTTGGCCGGGGCGTTGAAGAACTGGTCCTGCTTGCGCCACGGGATGCCGCCGCCGTCTTCGGGCACCCACGCTTTGACCAGTTGATCGTTCAGCTGGTGCAGCGCCCGCTCGCGGTCGACGTGAGCGATCCGGGACGCCCGCTCCAGCGCGAGCGCCAGCCACGCCATGTCGTCGTAGTAGCTGTTGACCCAGGATCCGTTGTTACGTAGTCGATGTGAGCGGATCTGTCGCTCGATCTTGATGCGGCGCTCGGGCTGTGGGTCGCGCTGCTCGGCGTCGACCAGGCAGTCCAGCAGATGCGCCTGCCACCAGTAATGCCAGCCGCCGAACCATCGGTCGCGACGGGCCGGTGGCCAGGCCACCACGCCGAGTTGGGTGCCAGGTAGCGCCCAGAGCCGTTTCAGATGCCGGCCGGTGACAGCGGCCTCCGCGCTGACCGCCCGGTTGACCCATACCTGATCCATGCCTGCAGATCCTGCCCTACCAGGCAGGCGCGCAAGCGGGCATCCTTCCGGGAACTTTTTGTCCCGGTTTTAGTCCCGGAAGGATGCCCGCTGAGGGTGCGAGTCGTAAGAACTGCAACCCAGCCGACTGCCCTATCCCCTCAGCAGGGCAGTCACGTTGTCGCGAACGTCAAAGGCGATTCATCTCGCGCGCCATGCAGGCGTTCTCTAAATACGTGTAGTGCTTCGGGTAGGCGCGACGCGCTGGACGACCTTCTCGCGTCGATGGAGCAAGCGAGCGCTGCATGGCGGCCAGCCGGACGTGGGTCGCCTCGAACCACCGGCGCCGGGTCGTCGGTTGGGCCCGTAGCGCAACCGCGGTGCCAACCGCAACCTCGTGCTCGCTGATCAGGACCGGTGCCGGGGAAACCAATCGCTCCCGGGCCTCGTCAAGGTTCTCTCGGGCCTCGTCAAGGGTGACGACGGCAATGCTTTCGGTGACCATTTCATTCCTCCGTCGGTGAGATCCGCTGCTGAAATCGTTGATCGCGGTGGATCAATCGATGTCAGTGGCGCACTACTGATATTTCGCAGCGATGCGGCGTGATACCACCGGGAGGCAGATAAGTAGTTCTAGCTTGAGGCGGGGCCATGACCCAGGAGGCGGCGATGGACAGCAGCCAGATGCAACGGCTGGTCGACGTCCACATGACGGGCCGAAAATCACGGCGACATCGACGCAGCGGTGGCGGTGTACACCGAGGACGTCGAGCATGACGTCGTCGGATTCCCCAACAGCCCCAGTCGCGGTAAGGACGCGGCGCGCAATTTCTACGCCTACCTCACCGCCAACTTCCGCAGCGAGAGCTGGGATGTCCTGCGCCAGTTTTTCGCTGACGACGCGATGGTCCTCGAGCAGCTCATGACCGGCACGGTGATCGGATCACTGTTTGGGCTGCCGGGTAACGGACGACGTATCAGTTTCCGAATGATGCATGTCTTCGAGTTCCGCGACGGATTGATCAGTCGGGAGAACATCTGGCTGGATACTGCGGCGGTAGCCGATCAATTGAGCTGACGTGCGCCGTGTCATCCCCGGTGCGACGGCAACAGCCCCGCGAGCTCGTCACGGTTGGACGTGCCGGTTTTGGCCATCGCTTTGTAGATGTGGCTTTCGACGGTGCGAACCGACAACGTCAGCCGGGTCGCGATATCCCGGTTGGACAGCCCTTGCCCGATAAGCATCACGATTTCTCGTTCGCGGTCGGTCAGCGGCAATCGTTCGGCCGCCTTGCGCAGAGTTGCCGTGCGGGCGCCGCCACATTGCTCGGCCAACGCTTCGGCCCTTGCCGAGCATCCCAACGCCGACCCGCGTAGGTCGTGGTGCCGGTAGGCGATGGCTGCGTGCGCCGCCGCATCGACCGCAGCGATCAAATCGCCCATATCCTCGAATTCGGCTGAAACTGCGGCTAATTCGGCACCATCGTTGTCGAGCAACGCTTCAGCGAAACGGGCGGCCACGCCGGCGCGGGGCCCTTCAACGATCGCTGCAAGCTCTCGCAGTCGAGGCCCGCAGGAACGCTCTCCGAACTGCGTAGCGGTTTGTAAGCAGATCACCTCGGGCGCGAATTGACCATTGCCCCTGGCTGTTTCGGCGGCATCAAGCGAGTTCATGATGGCTTCGCTGATGGCCCCCTGCCCGGCGGCAACCCATGCCTTTGCGATCTCGTACTCATAATCGAGGTATCGCCAGCTGGGATGTCGCTGCTTTTCGAGTTGCCCGAGCAAGGCCGCTGCCTCATCGGTCGAGCCGCGCATCGCGAGGGCGGTCGTCAGCGGAATCTGGCAGCGATAGCCCCACCCGTTGGAGTCGGTGGAATCATCTACGGTTTCGACGGATTGGGTCAAAAGGGAAATCGCGACGTCGAGTCGCCCACAGCCAAGCGCCGCTCTGCCCACCGCGAGGGAGCCGACTTGGAAAGACTGAAATGCCCGGAACTCGATCTGGCGTTGTCGTATCGTCTCCGCCGGGGCCCCGGCGTCGGCGATCTGGCCGGCTAAAAGTAGGGCGCCGATGTGGGCGTCGGTGATGATGACGAACGAGCGGATCGGGACGGGGTAACCGGCCTTTGCCGCTGCTGCGGCTGCGCCGGCGCGGCCCGCTTCTCCGAGCGCAAGGGCGAGGGCCCAGGCGGTCACTCGCTGGGCGACGAGGTCGGGTAGCTCCTGCCAGCTGAACTTGCCCGATGATTCGATGGCCGCTTGCGGCTTGCCCATCGCCGCCCAGTACACCGCCAGAAAGGCGTCGATACAGCTGCGTGCCTGCGGACCTGCGGCGCGGGATGCATCGTCGATGAGTTCCTTTGCCCCCACCGGATCAGCGAGGGTGAACAGCCGATTGGTGGCCCGCAGGAAAGCCATTCGGCCGTACACCGCGTCGGCCAACTCATCTGCCTGGATACCGGCAAGCAAATCATCGGCTTCCTGGCCACGGCCGGCACAGGACAAGGCGTAGGCGCGAATGAGTTTCGCGTCCGCGGCCCCTCCTGCGTGAATTGCCGCTGCGGTGAGTCGATCGGCTAGGGGAAATTCCCATAGCCACACGGCGCCGGCGGCCGCCCGAACAAGCAGGTCTGGATCGGGATGGAGGTCGGAGTCGATCATCAGCGTGGCTCGGCGCACAACCATGCGCATGTCGTCACGATCCCCGGATGTGGCCAGTTCGGCGGCGACCAGCCCACGCAGCCGTCGCAGCCTGGTGGGGGCTGCGCGGCTACGCCGCACCTCGCCGTAGAGCGGGTGCGCCAACCGTGCCTCTACCCGATCGCCTACTTGGTCAAGAGCGATGAGGCCGCGGATGTCGGCCTGTTCGACCGCAGCCGGATCGGTTATCCGGGTGAGCGACCCGAGTTCGATCGGTTCGCCCACGGCGAGGGCGTCGATCACGTCGCTAACCGAGCTGGGCAGGCCTCCGATCCGTCCTTCGATCAGTTCGACCAGGCTGGGCGGTAGGACCGGATCACCGAGCCAGCGCCAACACCCGTCCTGCAGCTTGAGCCGTTCGTCAGCAACTTCCCGCTCGACGATGTTTCGCAGATACAGCGGGTTGCCGCGGGTCAACGTCCACAACCGCTCGGCAGCCTGCGAGTCCAGCGAGCCGCCCAAGGTTGCCGAGATGAGCGCTGTTAATGCGGCTTTGGACAACGATTCCAGGTCGAGGCGGTCGAATTGTTCGCCCTGCCAAAGCTCCCGCGTCGCGGTGGGAACCGGTTCTCCGTCGCGGATGGTGAGTATGACTTTCGCGGCGCGGCGCTGAATGACCTGGTGCACAACGAATGTCGACAGATCGTCGAGCAGGGCCACATCATCAACGCCGAGAACCACTGCCCTGCCCGGGGACGATGAAGTCAGCGAGGCGATCACGCCACGGACTAATTCAAGGTTGTCCTCGACGGCAGGCACTGCCCATGAGGAGAGCGCCGCCAACGGAATCGACCGCGCCGAGGACGAGCCCACTATCCAACGGACTTCATATTCGTTCGGCGGGATAGCGCTAAGCGCTTCACGTGCGATTCGGCTCTTGCCCACGCCGGCAGCCCCGCAAAGCACGATCCCGGCCGAGTCCGAGTCGAAAATCGCGGCTTCGATGAGTCGCAGTTCCTTGGAACGGCCGGTCAACGGCCACGTCAACCGCACCCGTACAGCCTAAAACGACAGGCCGCCCGTCCAAGGCGAAAGATCAGTATCGGCCTACTGACGGGTCTTCCCGATACCGGAGCGACGATTGCGTCGCGGTTAGCAACCGCTAACGCCGAGCTGAAGTGTTTCGAGCGAGGAGTCGTTATGACAGTCGACGTGATGCCTACCCGCAGTCTCCCGGATGTCTTCGATGCGGGGCTGCCCATCTTGGCGTATGAGCATTTGGACGATCACGAGGCGGCGCACCGACTCGTCGCGCAGGCCCGGAATCGCGCACCGATCGCCATCGGTACCCATGGCCCGGAAATCTTGAGCTACGAACTGGTTCGTAGCGTGCTGCGCGACCCCCGATTCCGCATGCCCAAGGGAATGTTCCTGGCCGCTCAAGGCATAACGTCCGGCGCGATTTGGGATCGCGTCACCGCGAGTCTGATCAGTCTCGACGGAGAGCAACACCACCGCCTCCGCCGGTTGGTATCGAAGGCCTTCACGCCTCGGGCCACCGCACGGCTGCGCTCGACGATCGTCGATGTCATCGCCGAACTCGTGGAACGCCAGACGATGCGCGGGCGCTGCGATGTGGTGACCGACATCGCGCGTCAATATCCGATCCCGATTATTTGCGCGTTACTCGGCGCACCAGCCGCGGACTGGGAGCTGTTCTCGGATTGGACCGACGACATCTTCAAGGCCTTCAGCTGGAACGTCGCCGATGAGGCGGATACCATCCTGGCAGCATGGGAGGCCGTCGACGACTACGTCGACGATATGGTCGCTGACCGCCGTGACGCGTTGACCGACGACCTGATCTCCGAGCTGATCCGCGCCGAACACGATGGCGATCGGCTCGACGCCAGCGAGTTGCGCATGCTGGTCGTGGGTCTGCTGATTGCCGGCACGGACACCACTCGAAACCAGCTCGCCGCCTCGGTGCAGGTGCTCTGTGATCACCCCGACCAGTGGACGCTGCTGGCCGAACACCCCGAGTTGGCCGCCAATGCGGTCGAGGAAACCATGCGACACTCCCCGATCGCTTGGGGCACCCTGCGCATCGCCCTCGAGGATGTCGAACTCGCCGGAGTCAGGATCCCGGCCGGCACACTGGTCGTCGCCAACACCGCTTCGGCCAACCGGGATCCCGCCGTCTACGACAAACCGGACCAACTCGATATCACTCGCGATGGCGCCCACCCAATGCAGACCTTCGGTGCCGGCATGCATTACTGCCTGGGTGCCAACCTTGCCCGGCTCGAACTCGCCGAAGCCCTGACGGTGATGACAAAGCACATGCCGCACGCCCGGCGAACCGGACCGGCCCCGTGGAAACCGTTGACCGCGCTGACGGGACCCACCACCCTGCCCATCGAATTCGACGTCGCACCAAGGCATTAGCGAATCGGTGCCACTACCAGGCGCTCGCCATATCCCCGTGTTGCGTGATCCAGGTATGCATGGCGATCCCGGCCGCGACCGCGACGTTGATGCTGCGTGTCGACCCGAACTGAGCGATCGACACGGTCAGCGCGGCACCAGCGCGGGCGTCGTCGCTGATGCCGGGGCCTTCCTGACCGAACAGCAGCAGGCAGTCTCGCGGCAACGCCGTCTGCTCCAGGCGCTCCGCGCCGGGCACGATATCGACGGCGACCACCGTCAGGCCCGACCCGGCGGCGAAGCTCAGCAGATCGGCCGTGTCGTCGTGGTGGCGCAGTCGCTGGTAACGGTCGGTGACCATGGCGCCGCGGCGGTTCCACCGGCGGCGGCCGACGATGTGCACGGTGTCCACGGCGAATGCGTTGGCGGCGCGCACTACCCCGCCGATATTGGCGTCCTGACCGAAGTTCTCGATCGCCACATGCAACGGATGTCTGCGGGTGTCGATGTCGGCGATGATCGCCTCGCGCGTCCAGTACCGGTAGGCGTCGACGACGTTTCGGGTGTCGCCGTCGCGCAGCAACTCCGGGTCATACCGCGGGTCGTCGGGAAGCGGGCCCTCCCATGGGCCGACGCCGGATGTCGGGACACTCCACTCGGTGGGACCGGGCCCGCTCATTTGATGGTCCAGACCGCGGCGTGGGTGCCGACGATCGCGACGGTCGCGTACAGCAGCGCGTCGTTGAGGTCACCCTGCGTGCACAGCGAGGCGTTGACGTGCACGGCGTCCAGCGACGCCTCCGGCAGGATCAGCACCGACGCCCCGTAGGCCGTGCAGGCGGCGTTCAGGCCCGGGGCAGGCAAAGCCGGCGTGGCGAGCAGCATCATCGGCCCGCCGCGGCCGGCGGAATCGTCGCGATATTTGGCCGCGATGGTGTCGGCCTGCAGTCCGAGCAGCATGTAACCGGTGCCGTTGAACGCGGCCGGGTCACCCAGCGACGCCTGGGTCAGCTGGGTGCCGTCGGCCCGCCACGCGGCGACACTCGTGGATTTGACCACCAGGCCGGTGTCGCTCTCCTTGGTCGGCATTACCCCGACGGGGAACGCCGCCGGGTAGGCCGCTGCGGTGTCGGCGATCCGGTCGCGTGGCGAGTAGAGGTAGACGCCGCGGACGGCGGCACGGTCTTTCATCGGGCCCAGGCATACCGTACCGGTCAGCCGCGTGCCACCGGGTCCGGAAAGCGATTGGATAACTAGGTTTTTCACGCCGTCACAGCTGCCGATGCCGGTGGCTTCCATCGGATGCGCCAATGCGCCGTAGAGGCCGAAGCGGAGATCGCGGGCGTCGGCGTGGGGTTTGGCCGGGTCGGTCGGGGCCGCATCGACGTCGACGAGCACGTAGTCGTCTTGCCAGCGCAGATTCGATATCGAGGTGTTCCAGCCCAGCACCGCCAGTGATTCGCCGATGTGCGCGCTTCCCGCGCCGTAGACCTGTTGGCGTGCAGACTGATTCGAACACGCACAGGCCAGAGCCAACGTCGCCACTATCGCGATGAACGTGCGCACGGTGACTACTGCAGCCCGAGGTCCGCCAGCCCCAGTACGCTGCGGTACGGAAAGCCTTCGGCTTCAATGGCTTCGGCCGCACCGGTGGCGCGGTC
>NZ_DASXHW010000132.1:0-1868 GCF_036488105.1 Mycobacterium sp.
TCGAGCTGGCTGTGGGTTGCGGAGTCGAGCTGCCAGACGCCCGTCAGCCCGACCGGGGAGCAGTTCGCCATCCACTTCCAGCCGGTGTCGCTGATGGTTTCCGCCCAGCCCTCGATGAACATGTCGATCGAGGATGCCGGCGCGGTGCCGGGCAGGGCTTGCAGCGTGATCACGTTGCCGACCTCGAGCGCCAGGACCGCCAACAGGAGGGCTGAGTTGGTGAGCAGGTCCAGGGTGAGGTTGGGCAAGCGGGCCACGACCTGGGCGGTCTGGTTCGCCTTCCAGTTCGCCGCGTCGATGAGCTCGACGTCGGTGTTGATCATCAGGGTCGGTGAGATGGCGGCGGTGCCGTTGTCGTCGATCGAGGGCTGGTTGATCGCGCGGAACGTGATGCCGCCCGGTCGGTTGGCCGTGACGTCGTTGATCAGATACGCGTCGTTGGCGGCGAACTTCGCATCGGCAGCGATGTCGTTCTCACCGAGGGTGAGAACGCTGACCGCGTTGTAGCGCCTCGACCGCGAGTGGAAGGTGAGCCGGCCGTCACCGGCCATGAACAGAACGCCGCCCTCGGTGGTCTCCATGTCCTGCATCGCCGCGAGCGGGGACTGGCTGCTGATGATCGCCGGCGACACCGACGTCGACAGCCCGACATCCAGCGCCTGCTCGGCGGTGGGTATGCCCACGTAGCGGGCGTAACGCGCGACGCGTTGGTCTGACCGCTCGCCCGAGAACGCCGTGAAGCCGGCCTGGGCGTGCACAGCGATGCGCGTGGCGCCTAGGTCCTTGGCGTAGACGGCGACGTGGGAAATGGTGGCGTTGCAGACGCTGTGGCTCGAGCCGCCCACCGACAGTTTGTTGATGCCAGGTATGCCGCCGACCAGGCCCACGGTGTAGGTGCCCGTGACGTCCAGCGCACCGTTGATGTAGAGCGAAACGGTGACCGTCGAGCCACTCTTGACCTGCGTGATCGCGACGTGGTGGGTGGCGCTATTGGCCAGGACGAACGTCGAGGTGATGATGACCGATCCGGCGGCAGCCGCGGCCTGCAGATGCCCGGTCGCCGTGATCGACAGCTCGAGGAACAGATCGCCCTGTGTCACCTCACCAACGAGCACGTCCGATGCCACGTTCGACGCGGTGGCCAGGAAGCACTCCATCGTGTTGGCCATATTGCCGAGGACGACGACGCCGGGGGTGACGTCCGCGAACAGGTATTGACCGCTGGCGGAGCTGACGGGCGTGAACACGACGGCCGGCGCCGAGTCCATCGGCGGCCCAGTGCCCTGCCCGAAGTTGATGCTGCCGCCCAGTAGGGCGCCGAGCGCTATCGGTGTGAGGGTGTTGGCGCCGTTGCCGCTGATGTCGCCGGCCATGGTCGAGGTCGACGGCTCACCCAGGGTGTAGTACGCGCTCGGCTGGTCGAGCAGGATTTCCTCGGCGACCGCCGAGCGCAGCGGGTCGTTGTTGCCGAGCCGCTTGAACCGGTCGACAGACGTGATCGCGGCTTCGGAGTAGTCGCCGCCGTCGGGCCACTCGGTGGGGAACTCGTCGATGTAGCCGGTGTGCCGGTAGTAGATCGGCGGCGGGTTGGTGCTGAACGGCGCCGGTGTCGAGCCCTCCTCGAGCAGGTTGTCATCCAGCCAGCACTGCTGCCCAGCGCTCGGTGCGGTGTTTGGCTTGAGCTGCACGAACGCGGTCGGCGAGATCGCGACGAACGTGACGACGATCTGCGCCGGCGCGTTCTTGGTGGCCGTCGGCGTACCGGTCGCCAGTGTTATCGCGCCGCCTCCGTCGAGAACGCTGAGCAGGACGTCAGGCGAAGCAGTCGGCACCCACACCCAGCTGTAGGCGGTATACGTGCGGCCGAC
>NZ_DASXHW010000148.1:0-5874 GCF_036488105.1 Mycobacterium sp.
CTTGCCTCTCTTGGTCAGGGCCGGATGACGACGCGGCCGGCCGTGTGGTCGGCGACCGCCTTATATGCCGCGGCCGCATCGTCGAGCGAATAGGTGGCAGCGATCGGAAGGGGTCGGAACTCGCCGGATTCGAAGTAGGGCGCCATCTGCTGCAGGCGACGTGCAGAGTCGACGACAGTGAGCTTTGTGCTGTCGACGCCGTAGATGCGAGTTTCGTTGCGGTACAGGTCCAATAGATCGATTTGGACCGCACGCGAACCGACGACGCTGATCACCACCAGCCTGCCTCGCCGAGCCAACGCAGCCAGCGCGGCCGGTGTGGTCACGCCACCGACGGCGTCGTACACCACGTCGACGCCGGTGCCGGCGGTGAGCCGCTTGATCTCGGCGCCGACGTCTGCGGTGGGGTCGAACGTGATGAATTGATCGATGACGGCCGCAACCGGAGTAGCGCTTCCGGGTTCGCGACGGTCCACACCAATCACGTTGGCCCCGAGCGCATGAGCGATTTGCGCCACCGCTCCCCCCACGCCGCCAGAAACCCCGAAGACCGCGATGGTTTCGCCGGCCGCAAGTTGCGCCGTTTCCACCGCCCCGTACCAAGCGACGACGAAGTTGACCCCGACGGTCGAAGCCTCGTCGAAGCTGAGCCGTTCGGGTTTGCGCACCAGCGCTTCCACCGGCACTGACATCAATTCCGCGTGGGAACCGTCTCGGGTGAACCCGGTGTCTCCCCCGGTGCCCCAGATGCCAACACCCTCCCAGTCGGGTGGCCCACTGATCACCACGCCGGCGAAATCACGCCCGGGCGTGCGCGGCAACACCGTCCAATCCATGGCGCCGGCAACGTTTTTCACGTCGGATGGGTTGACCGACGCCGCCGTCACCCGGATCACCGCTTCATGTGCCGTTGCAGTCAGATCCGGTAGGTCCGTCACGTGCAACACACCGGGGTCGCCGAATTCGGTAAAACGCAAGGCCCGCATGAGTCCGTTCCTCCTAGAGCTGATGTTCTGCCGGCTACACCGTCTAGCCAACACCCGGATCAGTCATCGCGTCCAACGAAGAAAAATCAACTCACGTGGACCTTTTCAATCGCCTACGCGGCGTCCCAACACGCCAGCCCCGCGATCAATGCGCTGATCGACACCCTGATCGGCCACGTCGGCCCTCAGCGTGACTCGGCAGCGAGCACACGTTCACGGAGCTCTGCCGGGTAGAGACTCTCGGCCGAGCCGACAGTCCGCTTCACCGCGCCCCACAGCCCGGTACCGACTCCGATGACTGCGCCGCCCAGGCCAATCAGCTGCTGAGCGCGCTTCATCTCGCGATGCACGCTCATTCCGCCGAGCAGGTCGGCGGCGTCGGCGCCCGCCGAAGCCAAGAACCAGCCGCGAGTGTTCTTGCCGCGCAGCGCCGCCGCTGCCAGCAACCCCCCGATCAACGCGTCGCGGTAACCCATCGACCGCAGCAGTAGTTGCGCGGTCGGCGTGGGCTTGTCCGGATCGCCCCAGAGCCGGTTCGCGCGCAGAGGGTCGACGAGAAACGAGATGCCCGAGGCAAGTCGGATGCCGCCCGCGGCCAGCGCCATACGGTCGATTGTCATGAAATCCCAGCCTAGGAGGTGATCGGTCGAGCGGGAGCCAAAGCCGCGGATGTGGCCATTGTTGATGCCGGCTATCTCACCCCTCGCTACTCTCACTGCGGCGCCACACAGGCGTTGTCGCAGCGGGTAGGAGGGTTGGGCGGATATGTCGGATCCAGGAGCCGAGGTGTCTTCGGCAGCCTCAGCACCAAGATTCGAACCTGACGACGGCTGGGTGCCGGCCGATGAGCGAAGGTTCGGTTTGGACCGACGCACCCTGCGCCCGACGCTGGCGGTTTTCGTGTTGGTATTCATCATGTCGGTGGTGTTGCCGGTGATCAATGCGGCGGTGCCGTATCACGACATCGTCAGAGCCGGCGACGTCTTGGAGCTCGAGGGCAACGTGACGTTCGTTCCGGAAGCCGGCTGGGGCATCACCTCTGGTGTCCGCGAGGGCCACCGCCCGATATCCGGTCAGTACCCCGCGGCAGCGACCATCGAGCACGGAGCGCTGAAGTTCACCGTCCGCACCGGGCCGTTCCACGGCGACGCCTACCAACTGCTCGATCAGATCGAGGCCACCACCGATGCGCTCAACCAGGGGCGCGGAGTCCATATCACCGGCGCGCCCGCCACGATCGTCACCGCAGCGGGCAAGCAAGGCGCGACAGTTCGAGTCACCGGACCGCACACCGGCGGGCTGATCGCCGCTTTTGTATTCGGCGACCGAGGAGTCAAAGCCGTCGCGACCGGACCGACCGACGCCGGGGCCGAGCCCAGCGCCGCGGTGTCGCGGATGATCGGCAGCATCAGCCAATCCGGACAGGAAAAGCGATGACGGCAACACTGACCGAACTCGATCGCGCGCGCGATGAGGCGCTCGACCTTTCCGGCTGGGGCAGGCGGTTCGTCTTTTACCAACCGCGCAACTTCGCATTCTGGGGATACCTGGCGCTGGTCGGAATCGGGATCCTTAACTTCTTTTCCACACTCGCGCGCGAGTACAACGCATACGGCGAAGCGATCGGACTGGCGGTCACGTCATTTGCCATCTACGCCGCGCTGTTCTGGTGGTTCACCGACCGCATCGACCACTACGCGAAACTCCCCCACAAGCTGATGGTCGTCGCGTTCGTATGGGGCGGCTTCGCCGCAACCGGGGCGATGGCCGCCAACGCCAACGACGCGATACTCGCCCTGTACGGAAAGACTTTCGGGCAGGTGTGGGCGCTCAACTGGGGCGCCGGGCTTGCCGCCCCGTTCACCGAGGAACTGGCCAAGGGTTCGGGCCTGCTACTGCTCGTCGCGTTGGCGCAGCGACATATACGGACCGCTTTCGACGGGTTCATCCTGGGCGCGTTCATCGGCCTGGGCTTCCAAATTGTCGAGGACATCACCTACGCGATGACCTCGGCCGGAACCCAGTTCGGCGCCAACCAAATTGGGGCCTCGGTTGGCACCATCATCCTTCGCATGCTCACCGGGGTGGCCGCTCATATCCTCTACAGCGCAATCTTCTGCGCCGGTGTCGTCTACCTTTTCGGCCGGCCCGCTGAACCCCGCAGAATTGGGCGGGGCCTGCTCCTGATCGCGATACCGATGCTGCTGCACGGGACCTGGGACTCGGTGGGCACCATCGCCGGGCAGAATGCGCTGATGTTGATCGGACTGTTGATCGGAACGATCGTTGTCGCGCTGATTATCGTTGCCCGGGTTTACAAGCTGACCGTCGCCAGGGAACGCGACTTCGTCCGCGACGTCATGGCGCCCGAGCAGGCCCGTAACGTGATCAGCCCGATCGAACTGGATGCGATGGCCGGTAACCGCAAGGCCCGCAAGGCTTACCGCAAAGCGGGTCGCAACCGTCAGGAACGCCGGCGTGCCCGCTACATCCTCAACGCCGCCTATGCGCTCGCCGACGAGTTAGCTGCGGCGCGCGGTGCCGACACCGACCGGGTGCGCTTTGCCCGCTCCGAGGTCGCCCGGATTCGCGCGGGCCTGCCGTCGCCGTGGTGACGCGACCTCGGTCCGCTCAGTGGACCGAGCCCGTTCCAACAACGCGTGGATCAGGGCGCAATGGAGCACGCCGCAACCCGTCGGACCCGGACCGCAGCAGGGATGTGGCGCGCCTGAATTCATTGGCACGCCGCGACGAGGAGCTGAAAGGATCGCGTGTCCGAGCTGCCGTTATACCGCCGGGATGCTCTTGCGGCGTCCGGTTGTACAAGGGTCGCGGTTAGGTCACGCCAGGCCCCATTCGATGAATGCGCGGGTGGATTCCTCCAGACGACGCCGGGCCGCGTCGGGGACCTCACGCAGTGGACCCTGCTCGGAGAGCACTGCCAGCCCGTGCACCGTGGACCAGATGGGGTATTCGATCCCGGCGCGGCGGGCCGGGTCGAGCACGCCGGCGTCGACAAGTTCGTCGAGCACGACGCGCAGCTGATCCAACGGCAAAGGGGCCTTTCCTGCCTGCACCTCCCGGTAGGCGTGCTGATGGGGCATGGAGAACGCGGTGGCGAACAACCCCGGTTCGGCATGGGCGAATTCCAGATACGCCCGGAAGATCGCGCGCATGCGACGGCGCGCCGCACCGGCATCGCCGTAGGCACCGCGCACCCGGGCCGCGTCAGCGGCCATGCGGGCGGCTAGCTCGCCCAAGGCCTCCGCGCACACCGCCGCTAGCAGCTCGTCACGATCGGCGAAGTGCCGATAGGCGGCGTTGGGCACCACCCCGACCATCCGTGCGGCTTCCCGCAGCACTACCGCGCCCGGGCCGCCGGCGCGCGCCTGCTCGACGCCCGCGCCGAGCAGGCCGTCGCGAACTGCACCTCGTGGGCGCCGCCGACCCGCCTCGGTCACCGCATCCGCCGATGTCTTCACCATCACCACAAAGTAGTGGACAGCGTCCACCTAGTGCAATATAGTGGACGCTGTCCACATAAGAGTGGACGTCGTCCACTACTGTCGCACCCGTGTGTAGGGAGAACCACCATGACCAGCCGCATGACCCCGCTGCTCGAGTACAACGAGCAGTTCGCCCAGACCTTCACCCCGGTGCCGTTGGGTGTGCCCGCCGCGCAGGTGATCGTCATCACCTGTCTAGACCACCGCGTCGACCCGGCGATCGTCCTGGGACTCCAGCTCGGCGATGCCCCCGTGTTGCGCAACGCCGGGGGACGCGTCACCCAGGCCGTCATCGAAGAAATCGCCTACCTGGCCTACCTGGGCCGGCGGCTGGCCGGCGGCACCCTCACCGGGGATGCCGGCGTCGAGGTCGCGGTCATTCACCACACCCAATGCGGCACCGGCTTTCTGGACGACCCCGACTTCCGCCGCGAGGCCAGCCAGGTCACCGGGGTCGACGAAGACAGCCTGCAGGCCTCCGCGGTCGCCGACCCGGCGACCACCGTCACCGCCGACGTCGAACGCCTGCTGTCCTCTCCGCTGCTGCCTGCCACCATGAGAGTCTCCGGCCACGTCTATGACCCCGACACCGGACGCGTCAGCACCGTCGTCGACGCCCGCCAGCCCGCTACCCAGTAGCCGCACGGACCAGCACCCCCAAATTGACACACAACCAGAGGAACCTGCTATGCCCGACACCAGTCCAGCGCACCCGCGACTACATCACGACCTTCGCGACCCTACTGACCGGCAACGCCACAGCCGGGAGGAGTTCTTCGACCTGATGCTGCAACGTTTCCCGGCTTATGCCAACCCGAAAGCGCTGTGGCGCAGCATCGTCGCACTCACCAACCAGGACGCCAAATATGGGAGGGATTCGTGACGCCGTCTGTCGCCGGCCCCGCCGGCACCGGCATCGTCGCCCACCAGGTCAATCGCCTGGTGATCGACTCCGATAGCGGCTTCGACGATCTGTGCCGGCGCTACGAGACACTTGTTCCCGATATCGGGTCAGATGAACTGAGGGCCCTGCTGGAAAAAGGCGACCTGGACGAAGTGGTGCGCTACACCGCCGAACACACACCGCACACGTTTGCCCGGTTTTGGTCCTTGGACCCGACACCGATGATGCGGCTACTGGGGCACAAGACCCGAGTGATGACCTACATGATGGGCAACAACGTGGTCGTGGAGACGATGTATCGCCACGATCCGGCGGTCATGCTCTATGCCCCCCTGCGCACCGCGATCTATGAGGATTCAGCCGGCGCAACCCATTTCAGCATCGACCAACCTTCGACGCGGTTCGCCAGCTTTGGCCATTCCCGCATCACCGAGGTGGGCCGCCTGCTCGATGCCAAGCTCGCCGAGCTGCTGTCGCT
>NZ_DASXHW010000244.1:0-1770 GCF_036488105.1 Mycobacterium sp.
GCTCGCCCGCCGCGGAAGCCGCGCAGCACCCGGACGGCGCGCGATGGCGCCCGCACGGCCAGTGAATAACGAAGGGCAGCAAGACCAGTCGGCCGCTGACAACCCGAACGGGTCAGGGGCCGATGCCGGTCTTACGCGCGCGTCCGGTCCGCCACGGCAACGGCCCGCGGTTCGGCCCGACGACCGCCTGACCACGATCCTGCCTCCCGTCAAAGACGATGCGCCGAATCGCTTTCGGGATCCGATCGACGCGGTGAAGGCCGCGCTGGACGCTCGGCCATCGTCGCGGTCTTCGGATTCGCGCGACTCGCTCGACAGGGCGTCGGCCGCACTCGACAGCAAGATGTCACGGCGTCAGGAGAGGCCCACGGGCGGGTCGGGTGCGCCGCCGACTGGTGGACCACCGGGCGGTCGTCCGCCGGGCCCACCGCGACGCAGGCCTCCGGGCTGGGCTGAGCGCCTCGACTGGGAGTGGCTGCACCACGTCAACTGGACGTGGGCCCGTCGCGGGCTCTACGTCAGCGCCGTGGTGGTCCTGCTGCTGCCGATCGTCACGTTCGCGATGGCCTACTTCATCGTCGACATTCCCAAGCCCGGCGACATCCGCACCAACCAGGTGTCGACGATTCTGGCCAGCGACGGCTCCGAGCTGGCGAAAATCGTTCCTCCCGAAGGTAATCGGGTGGACGTCAACATTGACCAGGTGCCGGTGACTGTCCGCCAGGCGGTGATCGCTGCCGAGGACCGCAACTTTTACTCCAACCCGGGCTTCTCGTTCACCGGGTTCGCGCGCGCGTTCAAGAACAACATCTTCGGCGGCGACACGCAGGGCGGTTCGACGATTACCCAGCAGTACGTCAAGAACGCGTTGGTGGGAGCCCAGCGCGCCGGCGTCGGCGGTCTGGTCCGCAAGGCCAAGGAACTCGTCATCGCCACCAAGATGTCGGGGGAGTGGTCCAAAGACGAGGTGCTGCAGGCCTATCTGAACATCATCTACTTCGGCCGGGGCGCCTACGGGATCTCGGCGGCGTCGCGGGCCTACTTCGACAAACCCGTCGAGCAACTCACCGTCGCCGACGGCGCACTGCTGGCCGCGCTGATCCAGCGCCCGTCGTCGCTGGACCCCGCGGTGAACCTCGAGGGTGCCAAGGGCCGGTGGAACTGGGTGCTCGACGGGATGGTCGACATCAAGGCGTTGTCGCCGACAGACCGTGCAGCACAGCAGTTCCCGCCGACCGTGCCACCTGAGCAGGCTCGCGCGAAAGACCAGACCACTGGGCCCAACGGGCTGATCCAGCGTCAGGTCACCAAGGAACTGCTCGAGCTGTTCAACATCGACGAGCAGACGCTGAACACCCAGGGGCTGCAGGTCACCACCACGATCGACCCGCAGGCGCAGAAGGCCGCCGAGAACGCCGTCTCGAAATATTTGGACGGGCAGAACCCCGACATGCGGACCGCGGTCGTCTCGATCGATCCGCACAACGGCGCGGTGAAGGCCTACTACGGCGGCTCGGATGCCAACGGGTTCGACTTCGCTCAGGCGGGTCTGCAGACCGGGTCGTCGTTCAAGGTGTTCGCGTTGATCGCCGCGCTCGAGCAGGGGATCGGGCTGGGCTACCAGGTGGACAGCTCACCGCTGACCGTCAACGGCATCAAGATCACCAACGTGGAGGGCGAGGGCTGCGGGGTCTGCAATATCGCCGAGGCGCTCAAGCGTTCGTTGAACACCTCGTATTACCGGCTGATGCTCAAGCTGAAGAACGGCCC
>NZ_DASXHW010000344.1:0-1805 GCF_036488105.1 Mycobacterium sp.
CAGATGGCAATTCTGAAATGTCAGATGGCCATTCTGAAATTTCAGACAGTCATTGTGAATTTCAGATATCAATTCTGAAATTTCAGATGTCAATTCTGAAATTTCAGATGTCAATTCTGAAATTTCAGATGTCAATTCTGAAATTTCAGATATCAATTCTGAAATTTCAGATGGTCATTCTGAATTTCAGATATCAATTCTGAAATTTCAGATGAGAATTCTGAATTTCAGATGTCAATTCTGAAATTTCAGATGTCAATTACATGGTGACTTAAATAAGGCCATATTTTGGTATAAAGAACTTGATCTGGGGTGCAGTGTCACCAGAGATATTGGGATGTGTTTGTGTTTATTTGTTTTTGGACATGCTTCATTTTTGTTTCTAAACAGTGAATAGAAAATCTGCAAAAAGCCTGACAATTCTCTCTAAAAAATGTGACATATTCTCATATTTTTAACACTTTTTTCATCACAGGTTAGCACCAACAACAGTCAACAGTACCAAAACTCCAACACACTGTATATCTCGTGTTCCACAGCTCTGGATCAAGTGTTTTATACTGAATTTGGACATCTATATTGCCCCTTTTAGGTCCCCATTTTTATTTGATTTTATTTCAATGTTTACTCTTATGTTTTCAACAAAAAACTCGAGGAGAGCACACACCTTCACATGAAGTAACGTGATTTTTTCCCACGCTCCCAAAAAGAATGTCAAAAAAGTCACCTTCACGTGAAGTAACGTGATTTTTTTCCCACGCTCCCGAAAGAAATCCCTCGGCTCTACTACTGCATTTGGAAAGTTTCCAGATATGGTAACATTACTTGACATTGATGACATTTATCCAACTATACATCATTAGATGCAGAATTCATTCACAAGTCTGAATATGGCAGTACCATTTAATTTGGAGGGCCCTGGCAGGAGAAAAATGCGAAATACAATTCAAAGCACCCAAGGAAAATTCACCACAAAATGAATGGAATAAAATTATTAAAAATCGTAATTAATTAGATGACATATAGATGCCCAACTTGGTCAAAAGAAAATAGTAATTGGTGGCCTAGAGCCTGAGATATTGACTATGCAAATTGTGCAAGGTTGTCAGCTTCAGTATGGCTTTTCTTGGTATGTTATAAGCAAATATTCTGACATAGGACAGTATGTATATACTTTTAAAAGATATTCGTGATTTTTAAATATTTTTATTCACATGTTTGAAACATGGCCTCCTCATCATCTCCTTCTCATAATATGAATAGAAGAAAATTATTTTAAATTATAATTAATTATTATAAATCAAGACGCATAGGTTGGTGAAAAGAAAACTAAATTTGGTTCAAAACTACAGAAGATATGGAGTGTACAACTCGTGAAATTTCCCACCATCAATTCTGCATAATCTCATAGTACATTCTTTGGGATTTCGACTTGACAAATTGCATTCAACACTTCAAAGAATATTCGTGATTTTTATTGATTTTTATCTATACCATAAGGTAGTGTTCTTCTCCTCACTTGGTGCACATGGCAATTTCCGGTTCTTTATATTACACCCCATTGACAGTGGATATGAGACCATGATAATTCATAGTAAATACACATTGATATATTCCCCAAGTTTCAAAACATTCCAATCACTACTTCTCTCAAAACAGGTTTTGGAGGTGGAAGAGTGTTGTAGTTTTACACAGCACTTGCATCGGACTCCAAAACCTGTTTTGAGAGAAGTAGTGATTGGAATGTTTTGAAACTTGGGGAATATATCAATGTGTATTTACTATGAATTATCATGGTCTCATAT
>NZ_DASXHW010000366.1:0-1999 GCF_036488105.1 Mycobacterium sp.
TTCAGCCTGCCGACGTGCCCGGGAGGTTGCCAACATGAACTTGCGGAGGTGCCCGAGAAACTTCTCGAGAAGTTGGACGAGCTTGCCAACAACCCGGGCGAGGACCAAGGCTCTTACACTCTCCCGTTCCTGGGCCCACCCCGGGAACTGGGGCAAATAGTGGAAATCGACACCTAGAAGGTCGTAGAGCGACACGCTAATCAGCGGATGAGCCGGAGGAAGTGGCGCTGGATCTGGTGTGGATGCTGTGTCTGGCCTAGGTACCGGCGCGGAGGTGGCGGCCCGACCAGTTAAGTATCCAGCAAACCAGCAAAGTCCAGCAAAAGGGTTCTTGCCGCCTCGCCGCCCAGCAACGGTGGAGGCGCACCCAACTGGGGACCGCAGCCAGCTTTACGGCACGATATCGACGAGGAAGTTGCCGCCGACAGCGCCAGTCGAGCTGACGCCGTCGCTGAGGGCGGCGCCGAGGTCGAAGATGCCGTTTCCGGCCATGGCGGTGCTGCCCACAGTGCCAGACGGGTCGAAAACCGTGGCGATGTCGCCTCCGGTTGGGCCGGAGAAGTCGCCGAAAACACCCGCTTCGGCGCTGGTGTTGGTGCCCACGGCGGACGCGGAATCGAAGCTGCTCAAATTGTCAGATAATCCCTGAACCTGGGCGAAGCTGTTTTGGCCGCTGGCATAGGCACTGTCGAAGTTGCCGTCCTCGGTAAAGGCCTGGCTGTCGGTGCCGTTGGCAGAGGCGCTGTCGTAGCTGCCTTGCGTGGTCGTGGCAATGGCGACGGTGCCGTTGGCAGATGCGCTGTCGAAGTTGCCGCCCCCGGACTCAGCGTCGCTGTTGGTGCCGCTGGCAAAGGCGCTGTCGAAGAAGCCGGAGCCCTCCACGCCTGTGCCGGCGGAGGCGAAGCTGCCAGCGCCGGAGGCGATCGCGAAGCCGCCGGTACCCATACCCGTTTCGGCGTCCGCAGTGCCCGACTGGAACAGCGAGAAGCCGTCGAACGAGATGGACAGGTCGGGCCCTGCTGCGGGATCGGCGGCGGGGAGAGGCAGGTCCGGGACCACCGGAACCGGATCCACCGGCATGGTCGGTGCGGCGCCGGCGGTCGCGGCCGTCCCGATGCCAATGCCCAGCCCAATGGCCAGGATGGAGAGCCGTCCGATAGCTTTAGCGTGGCTCATTGGACTTCCTTTCCTCCGATGAGCCCTGATCAGGGCCGTCGCATGCAGTGCCGAACACTGATAAATTATCAGGTTACTCACAGCCTCTGCATAGTCAAGTATTAGTTATTATCTAACATCTCCGTTAATAGGCTCTGTCGCTACTGTCGGTTCAATGCGTCGCGTATCGACTAAAGGCGTGTAGAAAAGTTCGACCCGCTATTTCTCGGGTTGAAACCGACATATTCCGATGCTTTGTGTCGGTAGTGCGCGGTATAACGCTGCGGTGTCCGACTTCCGGCGCGACGATTTCCCGAACGATTTCGTCGGCGACCTGATGCACACCGAGCGCGGCTGGGTCGTTGGCCGCCGAGGTGCTGCCCGGACGGCCGCGCCTACAGCGACGGTGCGGCGTCACTTGGACTTGTTTTTCCTGGTTAAGTCAGTGTTTTTGGACGGTTGGACCCTCTTCGGCTCGCCCGGCATCTTCGGATAGTTGGGCGGATAGGGCAGATCGCCCAGACCGCGCTCTTCGTCGGCGGCGACCATCTCCAGTAGCGGTTCAATCGACTGCTGGACCGAGTCGATATCGGCCCACGGATCGTCGCGGTTGGCCACCAGCTCGGCCGCGGTCGCGATCGTGTAGTCGTCGGGGTTCGCACTAGCCAGCTCGTCCCAGCTGAGCGGCATCGACACCGTCGCTATTGCGGTGCGCCGCACCGAATAAGCCGACGCGAATGTGCGGTCGCGAGCGTTCTGGTTGAAGTCGATGAAGATGCGCTTGCCGCGTTCTTCCTTCCACCACGACGTCGTCACCGCGTCTGGCGCACGACGCTCCACCTCG
>NZ_DASXHW010000484.1:0-4034 GCF_036488105.1 Mycobacterium sp.
GTATTTCCATCCGGCACACAACACGGCATCGGTGGCCCAGCAAGGCGGCGACGCGAAAGCGAACGTGTGCTCCGCCTACGCCAGCGCCCGACAAGCGGTGGTTATCAATACCCACCTGCAGAGCCCGAACATCAACGACCCTATTGCCGAACTTGCGGTGGCCACCAGTGCACGTTTGGCCCTCATCGGAGGCGGCTCATACCTGCACGAACGGATCGCCGCCAATAGCGCGGCCCCAGCTGATCTCGCCAAAGCCGCAACTACCATGGCCAACACCATCCAACAGCTGGGCATAAACTATCTGACCAATGCGGCACCTGATGCTCTGGCTCCAATACGAAAAGACCTCGACACCGAAATCACCCAGATCAATCAGTTGTGCAGCTAACCGACAAAGAGCGGTGCCAACCATCCGGCAAAGACCGTTGCTTTCCTAGACCTTTACGCCACGCGAACGGACGCAAGTCGGGTCGCCCAAAGGAGGCAGGAAAATGACTCGCCACCGCGACACAAAGCGAAACCGCCAGTCGCACAACGTCTTAAGACATCGCAGTCGTATCGCCGGATTCGGCGCGGCCACCGGCATGCTCATTGCTGCGGCGGTGACCCCGCCGGCCACCGCACCCGCCGCCGGCGCTGACGTGGTCAACACCGTCAGCCGTCCGGCCCTGTTCGATCCGCCCGGCGGCAACGGCGACGGCGGCCAAGGTGGCGCTGGGGGCCATGGCGGAGCTGGCGGCAACGGCGGCCATGGCGGTAACGGCGGAAGCGGAGGGGCAGGCGGGGCGCCCGGCGCAGGCGGCGCAGGCGGCGCACCCGGCCCCGGTGGCCAGCCAGGCCAACCGGGTCAACCGGGTCAACCGGGCCAGCCTGGTCAACCGGGTTGAGTCGGGCTGGCTAACGCCGCTTCTCCGGACACGTTCGCCTGCTCTGACCCGTCGATCAGCGCCGTACATCGGTACTCTGCCCGGCCCAGCAAGAAGCTGTTACGTTAAACCGCACTATCGGTCACGCCGCGGTGCGGTCATGCGGAAAGGTCGCGCATGGGGTCAGTGCTGCTCGTGCTCGCCGCGGTGCTCTTCATCGCGGCGATCGTCGTTTTCATCGCCGCGCTGCGCCGACCCAAGAAACCAAGCGGCGGCCGCGAAGATCCGCTCGCATTCACCTCCGCTGCGCCGCAGTTCGGCCCGCGGCAGCTCGGACCCGGCGCGATCGTCAGTTACGGCGGCGTCGACTACGTGGTGCGAGGCTCAGTCACCTATCGCGAGGGTCCGTTCGTCTGGTGGGAACACCTGCTGGAAGGCGGCGACGAGCCGATCTGGTTCAGCGTCGAAGACGACGACGGGCGGCTCAAGCTGGCCATGTGGACCAGCCGCAAGGAGTTGCAGCTCGAGCCCGGCGGCCAGCAAGTCGTCGACGACGTGACCTATCACGAATCGGAGCGCGGTCACGCCGGCTACACCACCGAGGGAACGACGGGCCTGCCCGCCGGCGGCGACATGGACTTCGTCGACTACACCAACGACGACGAGACCGCGCTGCTGTCCTTCGAGCGCTGGGCGCCGAGCATGCCGTGGGAGGTCTCCACCGGCAAGTCCGTGCTGACCGGCGAGCTCACCGTGTACCCGGCCCCGCCGCCGGCATCAGAGTAGGGGCCTCGCCCCGTGCCACTTCATCAGCTGTCGGTCACCCCTGCCGACGTCAGCGGTTCGGGGCTTGGGCTGGCGCTCAACGCGCCTGCCCCGCTCCCCCTGGCCACCTGCCGCCTGGACCACCCCGACGGCGGCGCGCTGGTACTAGGCGTCCTGGGCGCCTCGCACGTCATCACCGTCGAGCACGCCAGCAGCCTTTTCTCCGAGCAAGTCTCGTGCCACTTCGGCGGAGAGCTGCCCGAGCGCACTCACGCACCCGGCTATCACCTGGAGTCCCACACCGACTTTCACGACGAGGTCGCGTTCCGTCAGCTCGCGGATCAGCTGCGTCAACGCTGCGCAACCGAGATCGGTTGGCTGGGCGGCACATTCCCCGGCGACAACGCGGCGCTGACCGCGCTGGCCGCCGAACCGGACGGCGCCGGCTGGCGTTGGCAGACCTGGCACCTCTACCCCGCCCCGCCCGGCGGCACCGTCGTCTACACCACCAGCCGGTGGCGCCCATGAGCCGCAACGGCCTGTTCCTGTTGGCCCTTGGATTGGCCGTCAGCTCGGTGGTCAGCCTGGTATTCGGAATATCGATGCAGCACAAAGACATCCGCTCATATATCGCATCTCACTACCACGAATACTCGCGCGACGCCGGCGGCACCCGATATCTGTGCACGGGATCGCCCACTCAGGTGGCCGACACGCTCACCGGCTACCAGAGTCCCGCGGCGCGCGCCGACAACGCCGGCACCCAATACCTGCGCTACGACGACGCCATCGTGTCGGTCGGCGCCGACGGCACGCACCCGTGCAGCATCCGCGTCGAAGACCTGGCCGCCGGCTACAGCCACGGCGCGTTCATATTCCTCGGCCCCGGGTTCTACCCCGGGTCTCCATCGCGCGGTTCGGGTGGCAGCACCGGCGGCCCGGGCGGAACCAAATGACCCCTAACCGAACGCAATACGCGTAGGAGCGAAAAGGAGACAGTCATGTACCTGGCCGTCGAGTTGGGAACCATCGACCTCAATCCGGTCTTCAAGGGCGCACTGGCCACCATCTTGTACTTCCTGGTCGGCACAACCGTTCTGATCATGGGCTTCATCGTGGTCGACGTCCTGACCCCTGGGAAGTTGCGGCAACTGGTCTTCATCGACCGCCGCCCCAACGCGGTCATCCTTGCCTGCGCGAATTACATCGCGCTGGCCGCCGTCATCATCAGCGCGATCACGAACAGCTACAGCCAACTCGGCCAGGGACTGGTGGGTGTGGCGGTGTACGGACTGATGGGCGTTGTCCTGCAAGGGATCGCAATCCTAGCCATGCACTTCGTGATCCCGGGCGATTTTCATGAACACATCGACGAGCCCGAGCTGCACCCGGCGGCGTTCGCCACGGCCGTGATGCTGCTGGCCGTGGGGGGAGTGACCGCTGCCGCGCTGTCATGACATCGACTGAGCAGCAGCCTGATTCGCCCGCCCACGCGCCGATCGCAACCACGCGCTGGCGCGCCGTGCTGCTTGCCGCGGTCGCGGCGTGTGCGGCATGCGGCATCATCTACGAGCTCGCGCTGCTGACCTTGTCGACGAGTCTGAACGGCGGCGGCATCATCGCCACCTCGCTGATCGTTGCCGGCTACATCGCCGCACTGGGGGCCGGCGCCCTGCTGGTCAAGCCGTTACTGCATTGGGCTGCAATCGCTTTCGTCGCGGTCGAAGCACTGCTGGCCATCGTCGGCGGATTGTCGGCCACCGTGCTGTACGTGATGTTCTCGTTCGTCGGCGGGTCGCTGCTGATGCTGGCGCTGGGCACCGCGCTGATCGGTGCGCTCGTCGGCGCCGAGGTGCCGCTGTTGATGACCTTGTTGCAGCGTGGCCGCACCGCTGGTGCCACCGACACCGGGCGGACGCTGGCCAACCTCAACGCCGCCGATTACCTCGGCGCGTTGATCGGTGGGCTGGTGTGGCCATTCGTGCTGCTACCCCATCTGGGCATGATCCGTGGCGCCGCGGCGACCGGCATCATCAACCTGCTAGCCGCGGCTGTGGTGTCGATTTTCCTGCTGCGGCGGGTCGTGAGCACGCGGAAGTTGCTCACGGCGCTCGGCGCGCTGGGCGTGGCGCTGGCGCTGCTTGCCACCTTGCTGGTACGCGCCCAGGACATCGAAACGACCAGTCGCCAACGGCTTTACGCCGACCCGATCATCGCCTGGCGGCAATCCGCGTATCAGGAGATCGTCGTCACCCGCCGCGGGAACGACATGCGGCTGTATCTGGACGGCGGTCTGCAGTTCTCCACCCGCGACGAGTACCGCTACACCGAGAGCCTCGTCTATCCCGCGCTCGGTGCCGGTGCACACTCGGTGCTCGTACTGGGTGGCGGCGACGGACTGGC
>NZ_DASXHW010000525.1:0-8080 GCF_036488105.1 Mycobacterium sp.
CGGGCGATCGGCGCGACCAACTCTTCGCCGGATGCCGACACCACTACTACGTCGCGGCCGCAAAGTTTGTGGCTGGCGATCAGGTCGGCGGCCTCGGCGAACACCAGCGGCGTGACGATGTCGTGCAGTGTCTCGTTGACGATCGTCTTGATCTGCGCCACGTCCCAGCCGGTGCACATGTTGGTCAGGTGGATGCGCATCCGATCCATCTGGTCGTGGTCGGCGCCGGAGAGCAGGAACAGAAATTGGGCGTAGCTCGACTTCAAGACGGCCCGGCGGTTGATCAGGCCCTGGGCGAAAAAGGGTTTGCTGAACGCCAGAGTGCTGGATTTGGCGATGATGGTCTTGTCGAGATCGAAAAAAGCTGCTGTGCGCGGACTGGGGCTGGCGGGCATCGATGATGTTTGCTGGTTAGCGGCCGAGTCGGATACGGTCACAGGCCCAGCATAGGGCGGCCTGAGCGCAAATCGCGACGCTGTCGCCAAAAGTACTGGTCAGGCATGGTTTAGTGGCTCATATCGACGACAATCCGGTTGGTTCAGCAACTTAGAGACTGTCTGCATCTTTCGAAAACAACCCTTGCGCCGCGTGACGCTCTCGTGTGTATAGTAAGTATCACTCGGCTTGGCCGAGGGTGTATCAGCCCGACCCCCCGGGGCTGATACACGACGACCCTCGCCTCCTCCCCCCCTGGCGGGGGTCGTCTCTTTTCCGGGGCGAATTCTTAGCTTGACCGCCATCGGCGGTTTGCGCTCAGACCGAATCTTGTCCACAAATCCTGCCGCGTGACTGGCGGCGCCCGCCCCGCACCGGCACGGTGGGCCGATGGCGATTACCGACGTCCGCGGGATTCTGGCCGTACTCTCCGAGCCCGCGTTGCGTGACGAGCTGGATCGGGTTGCAGCGGCCGTCGGTGTGCGAGTTGTCCACGCCGGCAGCGCATTACCGGTGAGCCGGAAAGCATGGTCGGCGGCGGTGGCGGTCGTCCTCGACGAGTCCGCTGCTCAGGGATGTGCGGTCACCGGATTGCCGCGCCGTGCGCACGTGATCGTGGTGACGGGCACCGACCCGGCGCCGACGACATGGGCCGCGGCCATCGACGTAGGTGCTCAGCATGTGCTGAAACTGCCTGCGCAAGAACATGATCTGGTTCGGGAATTGGCGGAAGCCGGTGATTCGGCGCGCGACGACGGCGCCGGCGGCACGGTTGTGGCGGTGATCGGCGGGCGCGGCGGGGCCGGTGCGTCACTGTTCGCGGTCGCGCTGGCGCAGGCCGCGAGCGATGCGCTTCTGGTCGACGTCGATCCCTGGGCCGGTGGCATCGATCTGCTGGTCGGCGCCGAGACGACGCCCGGCGTGCGCTGGCCCGATCTGGCACTGCAGGGCGGACGGCTGACCTGGTCGGCAGTGCGCGACGCGTTACCTCAACACCGCGGGATCAGCATGCTGTCGGGCACCCGGCGCGGCCACGAATTAAACGCCGGCGCAGTGCAGGCGGTCGTCGACGCGGGCCGTCGCGGCCGTGCGACCGTGGTTTGCGACCTCCCGCGGCGATTGACTGGCGCCGTCGAAACTGTCTTGGACACAGCCGATCTCGTCGTCGTGATCAGTCCGTGCGATGTGCGGGCGTGCGCGGCGACCGCCACGATGGTCCCGATACTCTCCGGCTTGAACCCCAATATCGGGGTCGTGGTGCGGGGTCCATCGCCGGGCGGACTGCGCGCCGAAGAGGTGGCGGAGATCGCCGGGTTACCGCTGTTGGTGTCGATGAAGCCCGATCCACGGCTGGCCGAGCAACTCGAACACGGCGGCCTGCGGTTGGGACGGCGTTCGGCGCTCGCGGCCGGGGCTCGCCGCGTCCTCGCCCTGCTGCCGGTGCACGCGGCCGCTCGGTCCGATAGCCGCGCCGCATGACGGGCTCGCTGATCGACCGGGTGCGCGAACGGCTGGCGACCGAATCCGTTCCGCTGCGACCCAAAGTGGTGGCCGATGCGATCAGGGCCGAGTCCGGTGGCGTACTCGGCGACACCGAGTTGCTGAGCAATCTTCGGGTACTGCAGACCGAGCTCACCGGTGCGGGAATCCTCGAGCCACTGTTGTGCGCGGACGGGACGACCGACGTGCTGGTCAGTGCGCCGGACGCGGTATGGGTTGACGACGGAAACGGTCTGCGGCGCAGTGATATTCAGTTCACCGACGAGGCCGCTGTCCGTCGCCTGGCGCAGCGACTGGCACTGGCGGCGGGCCGGCGTCTCGACGACGCGCAGCCATGGGTGGACGGGCAGCTAACCGGGCTGGGCACCGGCGACTTCGCGGTCCGGCTGCACGCCGTCCTGCCGCCGGTCGCCGTGGGCGGTACCTGCTTATCGCTGCGCGTGCTGCGGCCGGCCACCCAGGACCTGTCCGCGCTGATCGCTGCCGGGGCCATCGCAGCCACGGCCGCGAAACTGATCGACGACATCATCGCGGCCAGGCTGGCTTTTCTGGTCTCGGGCGGCACCGGCGCGGGCAAGACCACCCTGCTGTCGGCGATGCTGAACGCAGTGGCACCCGACGAGCGAATCGTGTGCGTTGAGGATGCGGCTGAGTTGTCGCCGCCGCATCCACACCTGGTCAAGCTGGTGGCGCGGTGCGCCAATGTCGAGGGCGTCGGCGAGGTCACCGTGCGCCAACTCGTCCGCCAGGCGCTGCGAATGAGACCGGACCGGATCGTGGTCGGCGAGGTCCGGGGCGCCGAAGTGGTGGATCTGCTCGCCGCGCTGAACACCGGTCATGACGGCGGCGCGGGTACGGTGCACGCCAACAATCCCGGCGAAGTCCCGGCCCGGTTGGAGGCCTTGGGCGCCCTCGGTGGTCTGGATCGCGTTGCGCTGCACAGTCAACTCGCCGCTGCGGTTCAGGTGCTGCTGCACGTTGCCCGCGATCGCAACGGGCGACGACGCCTCGACGAAATCGCGGTCCTACGCGAAACCGACCGGCGGGTGCGGGCGGTCACGGTGTGGCACGCCGATCGCGGGCTGACCGATGAGGCCGCCGACTTGCGCCGGTTGCTGCAGAACCGGGCACCATCATGACCGGACCGGTGGCCGCCGCGCTGGCGTTGTCCGTTGCGGTGCTGGTACTTCCGTCGTCACCGCGGAGACGGCTAGCGGGTGACGGTCAGGGCCGCAAGCAGTTCCCGCCGTGGACTGCGGGTTGGATCGCGGCCTGCTCGTTGGCAGTGAGCATCGTATTACTGCCGTTGACAACGGTCTTCGCGGGCCTGATATTCGCCGGAACCATGTCCCTGCGCTACCGTCGGCGAAGACGTAGCGGCCGGGGGATGCGCGAGAGCCAGAAGCTGGAGACCGCGATCGACGTCCTTGTGGGCGAATTGCGAGTCGGTGCACACCCGGCGAGCGCTTTCGCCGTGGCGGCAGAGGAAACGGACGGTCCGGTCGCCGGTGCGTGTCGTGCGGTCGCCGCACGTGCCCGGCTGGGTGCCGACGTCACCGCGGGGTTGCGCGGCGTGGCCAAGACTTCGGCGCTGCCGGGCCATTGGGACCGGCTCGCGGTGTGCTGGCAGCTGGCCGCCGATCACGGACTGGCGATGTCCACCCTCATGCGGGCGGCACAACGCGATATCGCTGAGCGGCAACGATTCTCAGGGCAGGTGCGGTCCACCATGGCGGGCGCTCGCGCGACCGCGGCCATCCTCGCGAGCCTTCCGGTGCTGTCGGTGGTGATGGGCGAGCTCATCGGCGCACGACCGGTGGCGTTCCTGCTGGGCGGGCGGCTGGGCGGCGCGCTGCTGGTGGTCGGGCTGACGTTGGTCTGCGGTGGGCTGCTGTGGTCGGACCAAATCACCGACCGGGCGGTGGCGTGATGACACCCGCCGCGGCGATGCTGCTGGCCGCGGCCCTGCTGAGCGGCGCCGGTCCCTCGACCGTGCGGGCGCGCGCCGCAATGCCGGCCCGTACGCCGCCGGTTGCGCGAAAGCCGTTGCGCGGCAACGATCCATTAGCGGTCGCGTCGAGCCTGGATGTGCTGGCGGTATGCCTGGCCGCGGGCATGGCGGTGTCGACCGCCGCTGCCGCGACGGCTGTGTCGGCCCCGCCGCTACTGGCCCGGGTGCTGCGTCGCGCCGCCGACCTACTGGCGCTGGGCGCCGACCCCGCCGTCGCGTGGAACGCGCCGCCGGGTCTGCCGGCCAGCTCGCTCGACCCGCAGACCGACGCACTGCTGCGGCTGGCGCGGCGGTCATCGGTGTCGGGTGTCGCACTGGCCGAGGCGGTGTCGACGCTCGCGACGCAATGCCGGCAGGACGCCGCGCACACCGCCGCCGCGGCTGCCGAGCGCGCCGGGGTCTTGATCGCCGGTCCGCTGGGCCTGTGTTTCCTGCCCGCATTCGTGTGCCTGGGCATCGTCCCGGTCGTCGCGGGGCTGGCCGGTGACGTACTGCAGTCGGGCTTGTTGTGACGGCGCGTGTGGGCGCTGTCTGGGATCACAGTGGAGGGAAATATGAAGACAGCCAACCGGTTTCAGGTATTCAAGGCACGTGTCACATTGTTGGCGGTCGACGAGTCCGGGATGTCCACGGTGGAGTACGCCATCGGCACCGTCGCGGCAGCGGCGTTCGCCGCCATCCTCTACACGGTCGTCACCGGCGACTCCATCGTGAGCGCGCTGACGAACATCATCGCCCGGGCGCTCAACACCAAGGCCTAGCCGACGATGCCGGTGCGGCCACGGTGGAAGCGGCGTTCGGTGTCGCCGTTCTGGTCGTCGTACTCATGCTGTGCCTGGCCGGCATCGCAGCGGTCTCGATGCAGGTTCGCTGTATCGACGCGGCCCGCGAGGCAGCCCGATTGGCTGCCCGTGGTGACGAGCGATCGGCCGTCGCCACCGCCCGCGGGGTCGCGCCCGGCGGCGCCGTCGTGCAGCTGCGCCGGGACGGCGGATTCGTCGTCGCGACGGTCGTTGCCCGGTCGAATCTGCTACCCGGGTTGCACATCGCGGCCACCGGGGTGTCGGCAATCGAACCGCCGTGACGAGCGGGGATCGGCCACCGTGGTCGCGGCCGCGATGGTCCTCGTGCTGTTGTCTGTCACCGGCGGCTACGCCTGCCTGGGTGCGGCGGTGGTGGCGCGGCACCGGGCTCAGGCCGCGGCCGATCTGGCCGCCTTGGCCGCCGCCGCGCGAGTGCCCGCCGGCGCCGAGACAGCCTGCGCACAGGCCAGCGTGGTGGCGCGGGCGATGCGGGCTGATCCGGCCGGCTGCGCTGTCGACGACCTGGATGTCGTCGTCACCGTCGAGGTGGGCCTGGCAGTCGGCCGATGGGGTAGCGCGCGGGCGGCCGCCCGCGCCGGCCCGGTCTAGTCAGACTCGGACAGGCCGGCTTCAGTCAGCTCAGCGGCGGTCGGCAACCGCAACGCGACCAACCCGGCGAATGTGTCCTGGTCGATTTCCACCCGGTTGACGGTCACATGGACCGGCACCCACCCGCCGTCGTTGCCCGGCATCCGGAGGATCCCGCTAGTGGCCCCGCGGGCGAACTCCGCGGTCATCGCCGCCATCTTCGCTTCATCCATGGGATGCATCCGCGGGGCATTGGCCGCGACGCGTTGCCAGTCATAGAACGGACACGGCTCGTCGAGCCACTTCAGCACGGTGAAGCTGTGCGGATCGAACAATGCCCGGTGCACTCCCGGCTGCGCCAACCCGTGCAGGATCTGCTGTGCGAGTCGGTCGGCCGACTGCGCGCGGTCGGCAGGTCCGGCCCGCCAGTTCATCCCGCGCGCGACTACGTGGTCGCGGCCATCTGGTCCCGGCTCCAGGCCGTTGCGAGCGACGAAGCTGACCCGGATGTGATTGCCCTGCCAATCGGTGCTATCCCAGGTGTCACACAGGGTGTGACCCGGTTCCGACTTGACCGCCGCGGCCAGCGCCCTGCCCTCGTTGGGCTTGAGGTCACCGGACGGCCAGCTTTGTGCGAACGGGCGACCGTCCGGGTCCTCGATCTCCACATTCCTACCGGTGTTGGTCAGCGACTCCAGCGTATCGGTGGCGACCCCAAGGGTCATGTTCCATTTCAGCGGGCCTGGAATCGGTCGCTCCGGCGGTTCGGCCCCGGCCGGCCCACTCCAGATATGCACACCGTGTATTCGACCGTCGGACATCACCACCGGCTCGGTGCGGATCACGCGGTCATTTTTCGGTGTAATGCTGACCAGGCTTTGGCTCGTTTGCAGCGACTCGGCGATAGCGGACTGCATCGCGGCAAGGCGAGGATTACGCCGCAAAAACACTGTTATAGGAACGAAGTTTTTCAATTGGCGGCCCAGCGCTACCACGGCCGGCTCTCTACCCATTGTCTCCACGAGCAACCAGTCGCCAGCCATAGCACGGCATGTTACCGGTCAGTACAGGATAACTCCTTGCCTCCCTGCCCAATTCACACGCGTTTGACGGTGGTCGACCTGCGGTTGACCTTGGCACGTTCAGCCGGTGACTTGCGCAGGTTACCGTCGCCGGGTACTTTTCTTCTGCACCCGATGGGATTGTGAACGGATTGCGTTGTCCAACCGTTCGATGCGCTGGTTGTATTTCGACATGTGCGCGCTTCTTCAGCCGCGAGGAAAACGCTTTCGTCGCGGCTGCGCTAAGACAAAGTCATATGGAAGTCGACCGTTCGAGGGGTCGGTCGTCATCCGTATGTCTGGGTCTGTTCGGCCAGCGCGGTGAGTACCAAGCGTAAGACCCGCACCGCCCCTGCCTTGTCCAGCGGATCGTTTCCGTTACCGCACTTTGGCGACTGCACACACGACGGACACCCCGCAGGACATTCGCACGCCTCGATCGCGGCCATGGTGGCGCCCAGCCAGATGCTGGCCTGGTGGAAGCCCTGCTCGGCGAAACCCGCTCCGCCGGGATAGCCGTCGTAGACGAAGACGCTTGGCAGGCCATCGAATTCAGGGCCCACCGCGGCGGATAGCCCGCCGATGTCGCCACGGTCGCAACTGGCCACCAGCGGTAGCAGCCCGATGGCCGCGTGTTCTGCGGCATGCAGTGATCCCGGGATCTGCAACGGATCGATTCCACTGCGGTGCAACGCTTCTGGTGTGATGGTGTACATCACCGCGGTGGTGTCCAGGGTGTGCGGCGGCAAATCGAGCTCGACGAAGTCGATGACCTCACCGGTCAGTCGCCGGCGTAGATAACCGACGATCCGATTGGTCACGCTCACTGGAACCAGGCCCAGGGTGACCGATCCGAAAACCCGGCGTTCACCCGATCCGGTCACCGCGATGTCGGTGAGTTCGCGTGCGAACGTCGCATATCCGGGATCCTCGCTGTGAACGAAGGCCAGGCCCTCGTCGAAATCCAACGAGTCGACGACATAGCTCTCACCCTGATGCAGATACACCGCGCCGGGGTGTACCGAGGCTGCCGCCTGGCCCGCACCGGCCGTTCCCAGTAGCCGTCCGGTATCGGCTTCGACGATGACGATCTGCCCACCCGTCGGGCCCCGAATATCCACTGCAGGATGGGGATCGACGCCGGGCGCCGGATAGTACTTGCCAGATCGCCGTCGCAGCAGCCCGTCGTCGACCAGCCCATCGGCGACTTCTTGAGCGCCCAGTGTCCGCACCTCGGCGTCATCGATCGGTAATTCCGTTGCAGCACAGAGTAGTTGTGGGCCAAGAATGTACGGATTGGTCGGGTCGATCACCACCCGCTCGATCGGTTTGTCCAGCAGCGCGGCGGGATGGTGCACCAGATAGGTGTCCAGTGGATCGTCGCGGGCGACCAGCACCACCAGCGCACCCTGCCCGCGCCGGCCGGATCGCCCGGCCTGCTGCCAAAACGACGTGACGGTACCGGGAAAGCCGGCCAGCACCACCGCATCAAGGCCCGCGATGTCGATGCCGAGTTCCAGCGCGTTGGTGGTGGCCAGGCCCCGCAGCCGACCGTCGAGCAGCGCCTGCTCGAGGGCATTGCGATCCTCGGGCAGATAGCCCGCTCGATACGACGCCACCGTCTCCATCAACTCGGGAGCGATGTCCTCCAGCCGCGCACGGGTTGCCAGCGCGGTCAGTTC
>NZ_DASXHW010000006.1:0-10373 GCF_036488105.1 Mycobacterium sp.
ACGGCGGCCACAGCGACAGGGAAACGCCCGGACCCATCCCGAACCCGGAAGCTAAGCCTGCCAGCGCCGATGATACTACCCACCCGGGTGGAAAAGTAGGACACCGCCGAACACACACAACAAGCCCCGTGCCCCCCAAAACCCCTGGGGGGCACGGGCATATCCACACCCAACCACCAACCACGATGGCAACCAGCCGACCGTCGCGTCACTCGATCAGATCGACCGGTTGGCCGACGCCATGCGGTAGCAGCAAAGAACGCACGCGACCCATCGCAGGCGTCGGCCGGGGCCGAAGACCGGGCCTTGGGTCAGTTGGCGAAGCGGGCCGCGAGTTCGGCTATCCGGTTGGGCCGGTGCTCTTTGCGCATCCGGCCGGCGCGTTCTAGCAGGCTCATGCCGTGCAAGGCGCTCCAGAGCAGTTCGGTCGCAGTTCCGTCGTCGTCAGTGCCGAGTGCGGCGCCAAGCGCGTTGAAGCCGGAACGCAGTTCGGTCTCCGCGTCGTCTTGCGCAAAGCGCGCATCGATCGGCAGCCGGAACATCGCCTCGTAAAGCGACGGATGCGTCGCGGCGAAGTCCAGGTACACGTCCGCGACCGCTGCAACCGCCTGCGGACCTGTCTTGCCTCCCATCGCCGCCTGTGTCGCCGCGGCCAGTTCCGCGAAGCCCGCGAGCGCCACCGTGCGCATGATCTCGGTCTTCCCGCCCGGGAAGTGACCGTAGAGCACGGGCTGCGTGTACCCGATCGCGTCGGCAAGACGCCGTGACGTGACAGCCGTCCACCCGTCGGCCTCGGCTATGCCCCGGGCCGCGTCGAGGATCTGCTGCCTGCGCCCGGCGATTCGCTGCGCGCGGGTACCCGCCCTCGCCATGGTTCCTCCCCTTGCGTTCTGGCTCGCGATAACCTAGGTTAGCACTGCTAGAAATATAGCACCGCTAGAAAAGGGGTGTCATGCTCACCACGCTCGCTGTCATCACCGCAACCGTCGTCGGCGTCATGGTTGGCGTCGAGTTCGCCGTCGCGGTCTTCGTCGGCCCGATCCTGCGGCGGCTGCCCGTCGGGTCCTGGATTGAGGCCAGCGCCGATGGCTCCCGGGTGCTCGGCCGCGTGATGCCGTTCTGGTACATCGGGTCCCTGCTCCTCACGGCCTGGCTGGCCGCCGCTAAATGGGGCGGGCCGGCCGGTGACGCGGCCATCGCGGCTGCGGCCCTGCTCGTCGTGAGCGTCGTCATGTCGGTCACCCTGCTCGTCCCGATCGCAAACCGCTCCGCTACCTGGACAGCTGACCATCACCCCGCCGACTGGCGCGAGCAACACCAACGCTGGGACCGGCTGCACTACGCGCGGGTGGCGATCATCGTCGCGGGATTCGTACTGACGCTCGTCGCCGGGACAGTCGCCTGAACAGGAAAGAACGCACGCGACCCGTATCCTTTGTCGGGAAGTACTGATGAAATTCGGTGTGAAGGGTACGAGTGGGCGACGACACGCACGGCGACTGGGCACGACGACCGAAGCGACCGCCACGCGACCAGGCCTCTACTACGGGTCCCGGTCGTGCTCGCAGGGCACAGCCCCAACATGGAGCTAACGAAGATGACCGGGGGCCCCGGATACCGCCCGAGATCGAAGCCAAGCAACTGGCACCCGAAGTTCGCCGCGAACTCAGCACTTTGGACCGGGCCAACGCCGACGCCGTGGCCCGCCATCTGGTCGCGGCCGGGGAGCTGATCGACGAAGACCCCGAAGCTGCCCTCAGCCATGCCCGCGCCGCGCGGGCGCGCTCCGGCCGCATCGCGGCCGTGCGGGAAGCCGTCGGAATCGCGGCCTACCAGTGCGGTGACTGGTCGCAGGCCATCTCAGAGCTGCGGGCGGCGCGCAGGATGGGCAGCAAGTCACCGCTGCTTCCGCTGATAGCCGACTGCGAACGCGGCCTCGGTCGGCCGGAACGGGCGCTCGAGCTGGCCCGCGGGCCCGAGGCGGCCAAGCTCACCGGCGGCGAAGCCGACGAGATGCGCATCGTCGCCGCCGGTGCGCGCGCCGACCTCGGTCAGCTCGAGCAGGCGCTGACCGTCCTGTCCACTCCGCAACTGGACCCGGCGCAGACCGGCACGACCACGGCCCGGCTGTTCTATGCCTACGCGGATACCCTGCTGGCGCTCGACCGTCCAGAGGAGGCACTGCAGTGGTTCCTGCACGCCGCCGAGGCCGACGTCGAGGGAGTCACCGATGCTGAGGACCGAGTCAGCGAGCTCGGCTGACGTGGGAACGCTTGCGCAGGAACATGATTGCCTGCTTCTCGACTTGGACGGGACGGTATTCCGCGGCCATGAGCTGACCGACGGCGCGTCCGAGTCGCTGGAAAAGGCCGCGGGCAGAAAACTATTCGTCACCAACAATGCGTCGCGTAGCGCGGACCAGGTCGCCGGCCATCTGCACGATATCGGCCTCCCGGCCACCGCCGACGATGTCGTCACCAGCGCGCAGAGCGCCGCCCACGTTCTGGCCGACCAGCTGGAGCCCGGGTCTCGGGTGCTGGTCGTGGGCACCGAGTCGCTGGCTGCCGAGATCACGGCCGTCGGTCTGCGGCCGGTGCGCAGCTATGACGACCAGCCGGACGCCGTGGTCCAAGGCCACTCTCCGGAAACCGGGTGGGCCATCCTCGCCGAGGCGGCGCTGGCCATTCGGGCCGGCGCGCTGTGGGTCGCGGCCAATGTCGACGCCACGCTGCCGACCGAACGTGGTCTGCTGCCCGGCAACGGTTCCATGGTGGCCGCGTTGAAAGCAGCTACCGACGCCGAGCCGCAGGTCGCGGGCAAGCCGGCACCGACGTTGTTGCTCGATGCGTTGGCGCGCGGTGACTTTCAGACGCCACTCGTAGTCGGTGACCGGTTGAACACCGATATCGCCGGCGCCAACGCAGCCGGGCTGCCGAGCCTGATGGTGCTCACCGGTGTCAATTCCGCGCGCGACGCGGTCCACGCCATCCGCGAACAGCGCGCGACATTCATCGGTCACGACCTCCGGTCGCTCCACGAAGATGCGGACGCACTCGCGGTGGCGGAGCAATCGGCCTGGCACATCGACACCCGGGACGCTTCGATAACGGTCAGCAGCGCAGCCAATGACGACGCGGGCGACGGACTCTCGATTGTTCGCGCCGTCGCGAACGCGGTGTGGTCAAGCGGCCTCGACGGACCGACCGTCACCATCAAAGCCGGCGACAACACCGCCCATGACGCCCTGCAACGGTGGTCCCTGACCTAAATCCGATAGCGTAGAACAGCGATGAGTACCGACCCACACGAGATTCGCGCATGGATCGACGCCCTGCTCGCCGAGCTGCCCGATCCGGCGAACTCCGAGAACCTGCCTACCGAAGCCGATCTAGAAGACCTTGCGCGCCGGCTTTCTGAGGCGCACGACATGCTGGTGCAGGCTCTGGAGTCGGCGGAGAAGGCCTGAGTTCGCCGTGCCGCGGCGTACCCGTGTTGATGCCGAGCTGGTCCGTCGAGGACTGGCTCGCTCCCGTCAGCAGGCCGCGGAGTTGATCGGCGCCGGCAAGGTCAGCATCGACGGGATGCCCGCGGTCAAGCCGGGCACCGCCGTTGCGGCGACAGCTGCGCTGAAGGTCATCGGCGAGGCGGAACGCGGCTGGGTGTCTCGTGGCGCGCACAAACTCATTGGTGCGCTGGACGCCTTCGGTATCGGTGTGGAGGGTCGACGTTGCTTGGACGCGGGTGCCTCGACGGGCGGATTCACTGAAGTCCTGCTGGATCGCGGCGCCCGTGAAGTCGTCGCCGTCGACGTCGGCTACGGCCAGCTGGCCTGGTCGCTTCGATCAGACCCCCGTGTGGTGGTCGTCGAGCGGACCAATGCGCGAGAGCTCACGCCTGACCTCACCGGCGGCCCGGTCGAGGCGATCGTGGCTGACCTGTCGTTCATATCGCTGACGACAGTATTGCCCGCGCTGACTGGATGCGCCTCGCCCGACGCGGATATCGTTCCCATGGTGAAGCCGCAGTTCGAGGTGGGTAAAGGTCAGGTGGGAGCCGGTGGGGTGGTGCACCGTTCGGAGCTACGGGCGGGTGCTGTGCTCTCCGTCGCGCGTCGTGCCGGCGAGCTCGGCTGGCAGACCGTCGGGGTCACGCCGAGCCCGCTCCCGGGCCCATCAGGCAACGTTGAATACTTCCTATGGCTGCGCGCCGAAACCGATCGGGGTTTGTCTGCTGATGAGCTGGAATGTGCGGTCCGCGACGCAATTGAGGTCGGTCCGAGATGACGCATGAACGTACTGTGCTGCTGGTGGTGCACACCGGACGCGAGGAAGCTACCGAGACTGCTCGTCGGGTAGAGAAAGTGTTGAACGACAACAACATTGGCCTGCGGGTATTGTCCGCTGAAGCGGTCGATCGCGGCCCGTCGCAGCTGGCTCCGGCCGATATGCGCGCACTCGGCGTCGACATCGAGGTCGTCGACGCCGACCCTGACGCCGCCGAGGGATGCGAACTGGTCGTGGGCCTCGGCGGCGACGGAACCTTTCTTCGGGCCGCGGAGCTCGCGCGTAACGCCGACGTCCCGGTGCTGGGTATCAACCTGGGCCGCATTGGATTCCTGGCCGAAGCCGAGACCGAGGCGATCGACAGTGTGCTCGAGCACGTGGTGGCGCGCAGCTATCGCACCGAAGAACGGTTGACGCTGGACATCGCGGTCCGGCTCAAGGGCGAGGTCGTCTCGCATGGATGGGCGCTCAACGAGGCAAGCCTGGAAAAAGGGCCGCGGCTAGGGGTGCTCGGCGTGGTCCTCGAAGTCGACGGGCGGCCGGTGTCGACGTTCGGCTGCGACGGGGTGCTGGTGTCAACGCCCACCGGATCAACGGCCTACGCGTTCTCCGCGGGCGGGCCGATCCTGTGGCCGGACCTGGAAGCCTTGCTGGTCGTACCCAACAACGCTCACGCGTTGTTCGCCCGGCCGATGGTGACCAGTCCAGAGGCCCGCATCGCCATCGAGATCGAGGGCGACGGTCACGACGCTTTGGTGTTCTGCGACGGTCGCCGCGAGATGCTGGTGCCGGCCGGCGCACGGCTGGAGGTGCGGCGTTGCGATGTGTCGGTGAAATGGGCCCGGCTGGACAGCGCGCCGTTCACCGACCGTCTGGTGCGCAAGTTCCGGCTGCCGGTCACCGGCTGGCGCGGACGGTAACAGTGCTTTCCGAAATTCGGATCGAGTCGTTGGGCGCTATCAGCGTCGCGACAGCCGAATTCGACCGCGGTCTAACGGTTTTGACCGGGGAAACCGGTACTGGCAAGACCATGGTCGTCACCAGCCTGCACCTGCTCGGTGGAGCCCGCGCCGACGCCACCCGGGTGCGCTCGGGCGCCGAGCGGGCCGTCGTCGAAGGGCGATTCAGCACTGCTGATCTCGACGAGAAAGCGGTGGCGCAGCTCGACGAGTTACTGGACGCCTCCGGGGCCGAACGCGACGAGGACGGCAGCATCATCGCGTTGCGCTCGGTCAGCCGCGACGGACCGTCGCGGGCGTACCTCGGCGGCCGCAGCGTGCCTGCCAAATCGCTGAGCGGGTTCACCACCGAACTGCTGACGCTGCACGGGCAAAACGACCAGTTGCGGCTGATGCGACCCGACGAGCAACGCGGGGCGCTGGACCGCTTCGCCGACGTCGGCACCCGGCTGGAGCGCTATCGCAAACTGCGGGACGCATGGCAGTCGGCGCGCCGCGATTTCGTCGACCGGAGCAACCGGGCCCGCGAATTGGCGCAGGAGGCCGATCGGCTCAAGTTCGCGCTGCACGAGATCGACACCATCGATCCCGCACCCGGCGAGGATGATGCGCTGATCGCCGAGATCCGTCGGCTCTCGGAGCTGGACGCGCTGCGCGAGGCGGCATCCGGGGCCCGCGTCGCCCTGTCCGGGCTGGGTGACGACGCCTCCGCCGACCCGACCGGACAGCCCGCGTCGGCGGCGGACAGTTTGGCGCGGGCCAAGACGGCCTTGGAGTCGACGGAAGACGCGACACTGCGTGCGTTAGCCACTCAGCTCGAGGAAGCGCTCACGGTCGTCGGCGACGCCGCGCGTGAGCTCGGTGGCTACCTGGGCGAATTACCTGCGGACGCCAGCACATTGGACGCCAAGCTCGCACGGCAGGCCGAGCTGCGTACGCTGACCCGCAAATACGCCGCCGACATCGACGGTGTGCTGCAGTGGGCAGGCGAGGCGCGAGATCGGCTGGCGCACTTGGATGTTTCCGAAGCGGCGCTGGCCGGTCTGCAGCGTCGCGTCGACGAATTGGCACTCCAATTAGCCAATGCGGCAAGCGAACTCAGCAAGGTACGCAGCCAGTCCGCCAAGCGGCTGGCCAAACAAGTCACCAGTGAGCTATCGGGGCTGGCGATGGCCGAAGCCGAATTCACCATCGAGGTGTCGACCATGCCGGCCGCTGCCGACGATCCCGCAGCGCTGACGCTTGCCTCCGGCACCCAGGCCCACGCCGGTGGTGACGGCGTCGACCAGGTCGAGTTCGGTTTCGCCGCACATCGCGGCATGACGGTGTTGCCGCTGGCCAAGAGCGCGTCGGGCGGCGAGCTATCGCGGGTGATGCTTGCCCTCGAGGTGGTACTGGCGGCGTCGATGACGGGCACGACGATGGTGTTCGACGAGGTCGATGCGGGCGTTGGAGGCCGGGCGGCAGTGCAGATCGGTCGACGACTGGCCCGGTTGGCCCGCAACCGGCAGGTCATTGTGGTGACGCATCTGCCGCAGGTCGCGGCCTACGCCGACATCCACCTCATGGTCGATAGCACCGGGAAAAACGGCGCCAGCGGGGTGCGCCGCCTCGGCGGCGACGATCGGGTTGCCGAACTGGCGAGAATGCTGGCCGGGCTGGGTGATTCGGATTCGGCGCGTGCCCACGCCCGCGAACTGTTGGAGGCCGCAGACTGTGACCGTATTGCGACCTAAAAGCCGCATCTGACATTGTGACAGATGTGACAAGATATAACTTCTGAGGCCCTTGTTACGGCGCGCCTCCCCGTTCGCGGTCGGGTTCACCGACAGAATCGCCTCCATGAGCGTGACCACCACCTTGTCCTCATTGTTGTCCCGCAATACCTCGCGGCCGGGCGTCGTCGGCACTGCCCGGGTCGACCGTGACATCGACCGGCTGCTGCGGCGGGTCTGCCCCGGCGATATCGCCGTCCTCGATATCCTCGACCTGGACCGGATCACGGCCGATGCGCTCGTCGACGCCGAGATCGCCGCCGTCATCAACGCATCCCCGTCGGTGTCGGGCCGCTACCCGAACCTGGGACCCGAAGTGCTGCTGGCCAACGGTGTCACCCTGATCGACGAGACCGGCACCGACGTTTTCAAGAAGATCAAAGACGGCTCGAAAGTGCGCCTCTACAACGGTGGCGTATACGCCGGGGACCGCCGACTGATCCGCGGCACCGAGCGCACCGACGAAGAGATCGCCGAGCTGATGCAGGAAGCCAAAAGTGGGCTGGTCGCCCACCTGGAAGCGTTCGCCGGCAACACCATTGAGTTCATCCGAAGCGAGAGCCCGCTGTTGATCGACGGGATCGGCATTCCCGACGTCGACATCGAACTGCGCCGCCGGCACGTCGTCGTGGTCGCCGACGAGGACGACGCCGCTGATGACCTCAAGCGCCTCAAGCCCTTCATCAAGGAATACCAGCCCGTCCTGATCGGCGTCGGCTCCGGCGCAGATGTGTTGCGCCAAGCCGGATACCGCCCGCAACTCATCGTCGGCGACCCGAGCAACTTGAGCATTGAAGTCCTCAAGTGCGGAGCACAGGTCGTGCTGCCCGCCGACGCCGACGGCCACGCGCCAGGTCTGGAACGCATCCAGGACCTCGGTGTCGGGGCGATGACGTTCCCCGCCGCGGGTTCACCGGCTGACCTGGCGCTGCTGTTGGCCGATCATCACGGCGCCGCGTTGCTGGTGACCGTGGGCCACCGCGCCAACATCGAGACCTTCTTCGACCGGACGCGTCAGGACAGCAACCCCTCGACCTTCCTGACCAGATTGCGGGTGGGGGAGAAGGTCGTGGACGCCAAAGCTGTTGCCACGCTGTATCACAACCGGATTTCCGGTGGCGCGATCGCACTGCTGATCTTGACGATGCTGCTCTCGGTGATCGCCGCGCTGTGGGTGTCTCGCGCCGACACCGTGGTATTGCACTGGATCGCGCAGTACTGGAATCACTTCTGGATCTGGATGCAGCGCTTCATCCACTAGGACGGAGGCGACGTGATATCTCTACGTCAGCACGCGATTTCGCTGGCCGCGGTGTTCCTTGCGCTGGCGGTCGGCGTCGTGCTCGGCTCAGGGCTTCTGTCCAACACGATGACGTCCGGATTGCGCGACGAAACCCGGAATCTGCACAACCAGGTCAACTCGCTCAACGATGAGAAGCGCGTTCTGAACGGAAAGCTCGCTTCTGCGAACGCTTTCGACGCCCAGATGGCCGCCCGGATGGTTCATGACGCGATGAACGGCAAGTCGATGGTGATCTTCCGCGCACCCGACGCCCAGGACGAAGACGTCGACGCGGTGTCGAAGATCGTCGGACAGGCCGGGGGAGCCGTCACCGGCACCGTGTCGTTGACGCAGGAGTTCGTCGACGCCAACTCCGCGGAAAAGCTGCGCTCAGTGGTCAACGCGTCGGTTCTCCCCGCCGGCGCCCAGTTGGGCACCAAATTGGTCGACCAAGGTTCCCAAGCCGGCGATCTGCTGGGTATCGCGCTGCTGATCAACCGGGATCCCGCCGTCCCGCCGGTGGACGACGCACAGCGCGACACCGTGCTGGCCGCGCTGCGTGACACCGGCTTCATCGGATACGGGAACCAGCACGTCGGCGCGGCGAACGCCGCCGCGGTCATCACCGGTGGCTCGCTGAGCAACGACGCCGGCAACCAGGGCGTCAGCGTGGCCCGGTTCGCCGCAGCGCTCGCACCGCATGGGTCGGGCGTGGTGCTGGCCGGACGCGACGGCTCCTCGGACGGTCCCGCAGCGGTCGGAGTGGCCCGCGCCGACGCCACGGTGACCCCGGTGATCAGCACTGTCGACGATCTCGACGCCGAATCCGGTCGCGTCACCGCCGTGCTCGGTGCCGCCGACTTGATCAACGGTGGCCGGACCGGCCAGTACGGCACCGGACACCGCAATACCGGGCTCACCGTCGCGCAGTAGCCTCACCGCCGGGCGTGTTAGCGACGAGGTGGCTGAGTGTTTGTTAGGGTGGGTTTCCGTGGGTCGGCAGGCCCAAAGCTGGAAAACAGCCCTCACCAGAGGCTAGCCCTGCGCCGTCTTCACGGAGGTCGCCACATTGCGTAAGCATCCGCAGACCGCCACCAAGCATCTCTTCGTCAGCGGCGGGGTCGTCTCGTCGCTCGGTAAGGGACTGACCGCGAGCAGCCTCGGACAGTTGCTGACCGCCCGCGGGCTGCAGGTGACGATGCAGAAGCTCGATCCCTACCTCAACGTCGACCCGGGCACCATGAACCCGTTCCAGCACGGCGAGGTGTTCGTCACCGAGGACGGCGCCGAGACCGACCTCGACGTCGGCCACTACGAGCGCTTCCTCGACCGCGATCTGTCGGGTTCGGCGAATGTCACTACGGGACAGGTTTATTCGACGGTCATCGCCAAGGAGCGCCGCGGCGAATACCTCGGTGACACTGTTCAGGTCATCCCGCACATCACCGACGAGATCAAGCGCCGCATCCTGGCCATGGCCGAACCGGACGCCGACGGTAGGCGTCCCGACGTCGTCATCACCGAGATCGGCGGCACCGTCGGCGATATCGAGTCGCAGCCCTTCCTCGAAGCGGCGCGGCAGGTACGTCACGACATCGGCCGGGAGAACGTGTTCTTCCTGCACGTGTCGCTGATCCCCTACCTGGCGCCGTCGGGCGAACTCAAAACCAAGCCCACTCAGCACTCGGTGGCCGCCCTGCGCAGCATCGGTATCACCCCGGACGCGTTGATCCTGCGCTGCGATCGCGACGTGCCTGAGCCGCTGAAGAACAAGATCGCGCTGATGTGTGACGTGGACATCGACGGCATCATCTCCACGCCCGACGCGCCCTCCATCTACGACATCCCGAAGGTGTTGCACCGCGAGGAGCTGGACGCATACGTCGTCCGCCGGCTCCACCTGCCATTTCGTGACGTCGACTGGACCGAATGGGACGACCTGCTGCGCCGAGTGCACGATCCGCAGGAGACCGTGCGAATTGCCTTGGTGGGCAAGTACGTCGACCTCTCGGACGCCTATCTCTCGGTGAGCGAAGCGTTACGGGCGGCGGGCTTCAAGCACCGAGCCAAGGTG
>NZ_DASXHW010000019.1:0-18877 GCF_036488105.1 Mycobacterium sp.
TCACCGCCGGGTGCAGCTGCCCGGCGTGGCCGACCACGGTCTCGCCGACGAGTACTTCCGCGCAACGTCCCGGATGCCACGGCATGTGCTGAGCGGCCCGCAGTGTCACGTCAATCCCGCTGGCGCGGGCAATGATTCGGACTGCCTCGAAGGCATCGGCCGCCTCGGATCGCCGACCTTCGCCCCACGGTCCGCGCGGCTCGCGCAGTCCGGTCAACACCGCGGCGACGTGCTGGGGCTGCCGCGGAAGCGACGCATCCAGTCCGGCGATCTCGTCGTCGGTAGGACGACGGTCCACCGGGATCAGCTCGACACCCTTGGTCTGCTCGGTCGGCTGCACCACCTGCGCGACGGCGAACAGCGCCACGTCGACGATGCCGCGAGAGACGTTGCGCGCCAGAGCCTCAAGCAGACCCGGCAGCAAGGTCGTGGCCAGATGCGGCCGATCGGCCTCCAGCGGGTTGAGCACCTGCGTGGTGTTACGCCGTGCGTCGTCGGCGGGCAGGCCCCAGGCATCGAAAACACCGGCGGGCAGGAACGGCGTCGGAAGGATCTCGACGTAGCCGGACAGCGCCAGCGACTTGCCGATGGCGCGGCGGCGACGCTGCGTCGCCGACAGGCCGCGGCCGGCCGGCGCCGCCGGCAGCACCGACGGAATGACATCGAGGCCCTCCAGCCGCAGCACCTCCTCGACCAAATCGGCCGGCTGCAACAGATCGGGCCGCCAACTCGGCGGCGTGACGGTCAGGCTGTCGCCGGCATCGCTGACCGCGGCGCCAATCTGGCTCAACCGCCGGGCCGTCGTGCCCCGGGCGTAGCTCACTCCGGCCACCCGGTCCGGCAGGTCGGCGGCGATCCGGATCGGAGGCAACGACCAGTCCTCCCGAGGTGGATCGCCGCGCCAGTCGGTGATCTTGGCCGAGACCCGACCGCCGGCGATGTCGGCGAGTAATGCGGCGCAACGATCCAGCGCCGCAACGGAAATGGCCGGGTCGACCTCGCGCTCGTAGCGGCGGGCGGCTTCGCTGGGCAGACGCAGCCTTCGCGCGGTCCGCGACACCGCAGCCGGATCCCACACCGCGGCCTCCAGCAGCACATCGGTGGAGTCGTCGCGCATCTCGGTGCTGCCCGATCCCATCACGCCGCCGATCGCCGCCGTCGCGACATCGTCGACGATCAGCACGTCGGCCGGATCGAGCCGGCGCTCGACGTCATCGAGGGTCTTGACCGTCTCGCCGTCGGCGGCGAACCGCACTGTGAGTCCGCCGGTGATCCGGTTGAGGTCGTGCGCGTGCATCGGGTGACCGAGTTCCAGCATCACGTAGTTCGTCGCGTCGACCGCCGGTGAAATCGCCCTGATTCCGCTGAGTAGCAGCCGGCGCTGTAACCACCACGGCGACACGGCAGTTGGGTCGATACCGGTGACCGGGCGCAGCGCGAACCGGCGCACACCGGTCTCGGGCCGCACCGTCAGCGGCCAGGCCTCGCCCTCACAGGGCAACGCAGGCACATCGGCGGGGTCTTCAAAGTCAAGGTCGTAAGCGCAGGCGATCTCGCGGGCCAGTCCGCGCACCGACATACAGTAGCCGCGGTCCGGGGTGATGGCCAGATCGAAGATCACGTCGTCGAGTCCGAGTACCTCGGCGCCGCTGGCACCCGGCTCGGCGGTGTCCGGCGGCAGCACCAGGATGCCGGAATGGTCTGCGGCCAAACCGAGTTCGGCCGCCGAGCAGATCATCCCGTCGGAGGTGTGGCCATAGGTCTTGCGTGCGGCGATGTTGAACCCGCCGGGCAGCGTGGTGCCGGGCAGCGCCACCACCACCAGATCGCCAACGGCGAAGTTGGTTGCCCCGCAAACGATCTCACGTGGCTTTGCTTCGCCGACGTCGACCGTGCAGACGCGGATCGGCTTCTTGAACTCGGTGAGCTCGTCGATCGAAGCGACACGCCCCACCGTCAGGGGACCGTCGACTGGGCCGAGGGCGATGACCTCTTCGACCTCGTGGCCGATGCGGATGAGCGCCTGTTCGAGGTCGGCGGGTTTGACGTCCCAGCCGGGAGCGCCGGCGCTGACGACTTCCCGCAGCCAGCTATAGGGGACGCGCATCAGGCCCCCACCCCGAACGGCAACGAGAACCGGACATCGCCTTCGACCATGTCGCGCATATCCGGAATACCGTTGCGGAACTGGAGCGTACGTTCCAGGCCCATCCCGAACGCGAACCCCGAATATTCTTGCGGGTCAATGCCAACGGCGCGCAACACGTTCGGGTTCACCATTCCGCAGCCGCCCCACTCCACCCAGCCGGCGCCACCCTTCTTGTTCTCGAACCAGACGTCGACTTCGGCCGACGGCTCGGTGAAGGGGAAGAAGTGCGGGCGAATCCTGGTGCGCGCCTGCGGCCCGAACTCGGCACGGGCGAACGCGTCCAGGGTGCCGCGCAGGTCGGCCATCGACAGGCCGCGATCCACGGCCAGCCCCTCGATCTGGTGGAAGACCGGGGTGTGGGTGGCGTCCAGCTCGTCCGTGCGGAATGTGCGACCGATCGAGATCACGTATACCGGCAACGTGCGCTCGAGCAGCGCGCGCACCTGCACCGGCGAGGTGTGGGTACGCAGCAGCTGGCGCGAACCGTCCGGCGCGATGTAGAAGGTGTCCTGCTCGCTGCGGGCCGGGTGGTCGGCGGGGAAGTTCAGCGCATCGAAGTTGAATTGCTCGGTTTCGACTTCGGGCCCCTCGGCAAGTTCCCATCCCATCGCGATGAACGTGTCGGCGATGTGCTCGGCCAAGATCGTGATCGGATGGCGCGCGCCGGTCGGCTGCCGCGTCGAGGGCAGTGTCACGTCGATTCGCTCGGCGATCAACACCGCGGCATCACGCTCGGCGCGCAGCGCCGCCAGTCGCTCGTCGTAGTCGCGCTGGACGTCGGCGCGCGACATGTTCACCAGCTTGCCGGCATCGGCCCGCTCGGCCTTGGGCACGGTGCCCAGCGCCTGTCGCGCCAACGCCACCGGCGAGCGATCGCCGAGGTGCTCGGTCTTGGCACGCGCCAGCGCGTCGAGGTCAGCCGCGGCCGCGAAGGCCTGCCGGGCTGCGTCGACCGCGGCGGTCAACGCCTCCGGCGACAGGTCGACGGGTTGGTCAACCACGCGGCGACACTCTCCTTTTCGGCGGATAAGCCTTGCTGAGGCAATATCTGCGGGGGCTGGCGACACGGCGTGACGCGCAAGAGCCGATCATAGGTGGTCGCCTTGGCGGCGATCGGAAGCCGTCAGCGGAGATTTCTCACCCGCCGTGCGCGCGGCGGCCGTCGCACGGCCCACCCTTGAGTATTTTCGTACGGGTGGCGACGCCCCAAGCTCCCGAACTGGTCCCGGCGCAGTACCTGTTGTCGCCGCGCGCCGCGGACCCTCGCACGCTGATCGACGTCCTCTACGACACCGCCGCGCGCTATCCGGAAGCCGCCGCGATCGACGACGGCACGGTTCAGCTCACCTACAGCGAGCTGATCAGCGACATCCAGGCCAGCGTCGCCTGGCTGGCAGCCCGCGGGATCGGTCGCGGCGACCGGATCGGCATCCGGATGCCGTCGGGCAGCTTTGCGCTCTACGAAGCGATCCTGGCGACCCTGGCCGTCGGCGCGGCCTACGTCCCGGTCGATGCCGACGACCCCGACGCACGCGCCGAGTTGGTGTTCGGCGAGGCCAACGTCGTCGCGATCGTCAGCGAAGCCGGCATGGCGCGCGGCCCGGGCTCCTCGCGGGGCTGGCGGGCCGGCGCGCCACTGCCCCGCGATGACGCCTGGATCATCTTCACCTCCGGATCGACCGGCACGCCCAAAGGCGTCGCCGTGACGCACCGCAGCGCGGCCGCGTTCGTCGACGCCGAGGCGCAGATGTTCTTGCAGGACAACCCGATTGGGCCGGGCGATCGGGTGCTGGCCGGGTTGTCGGTGGCGTTCGACGCATCGTGCGAGGAGATGTGGCTGGCCTGGCGGCACGGCGCCTGCCTGGTCCCCGCCCCGCGGTCGCTGGTCCGCAGCGGCATGGACCTCGGTCCGTGGCTGGTCAGCCGCGACGTCACGGTGGTGTCCACGGTGCCGACGCTGGCCGCGCTGTGGCCGGCCGAGGCGCTCGAGGCGGTACGGCTGTTGATCTTCGGCGGCGAGGCCTGTCCCCCGGAGCTGGCCACCCGGCTCGCCGTGGAAGGCCGCGAGGTGTGGAACACCTACGGCCCTACCGAGGCCACCGTGGTCGCGTGCGCGGCCAGGCTCGACGGCATCGGCCCGGTGCGGATCGGACTACCGCTGGCGGGCTGGGACCTGGCCGTCATCGACGGCGACGGCCAGCCGGTGGGCGACGGTCAAGTGGGTGAGCTGGTGATCGGTGGCGTAGGCCTGGCCCGCTACCTCGACGAGGCCAAAGACGCCGAGAAGTACGGGCCGATGCCGACGCTTGGCTGGCGGCGCGCCTACCGCAGCGGCGATCTGGTACGGCTGGAACCCGAAGGCCTGATCTTCTGTGGCCGCGCCGACGACCAGGTCAAGGTCGGGGGCCGTCGCATCGAGCTGGGTGAGGTCGATGCCGCGCTGGTCCATCTTCCGGGAGTCAGTGGTGGCGCGGCGGCGGTCCGCCGGACGGCAGCCGGCACGCCGATGCTGGTCGGCTACGTCGCCAGCGCCGACCCGGAGTTCGACATGGTCGCCGCGCGCGCCCAGCTCGCCGAGCGGCTTCCGGCCGCGTTGGTGCCGCGCCTTGTCCGGCTCGACGAGCTGCCCACTCGCACGTCGGGCAAGGTCGACCGCGACGCGCTGCCCTGGCCGCCTCCGGGCGGCGCCGACACCGAGGGAACGCTCGAGCTCAGCGGTACGGCCGGGTGGCTGGCCGGGCTGTGGCAGGACTTGCTCGGCGCGACCGTGACGGGCTTGGAGGCCGACTTCTTCGCGCTCGGTGGCGGCTCGCTCGCCGCGGCGCAGCTCGTCGCTGCGTTGCGAGACCGGTATCCGCAGGTCACCGTCGCGGACCTGTACGACCATCCGCGGCTGGGTTCGCTGGCCGGCTTCCTCGACGAGCTCGAAGCACCGCCGGAGGTGATCGAGCGGGCGGTGCGCGCGACCCCGCTGTCGATGCAGCTCGCTCAGATCGCGCTGTCGGTGCCGTTGGCGACGCTGGCCGCGCTGCAATGGGTGACGTGGCTGGCGCTGGGAAACAACGTCGCCCGGGCTTTGCATCTGGTGCCGTGGACCGTTGCGGTGAACTGGTGGCTGGTTGCGGCGGCTTTCGTCGTGTTCGTCACGCCAGTGGGCCGGATGACGATCGCGGTGTCGGCAGCTCGGCTGTTGCTGCCGAATGTGCGGCCGGGCACCTACCGCCGCGGTGGATGGGTGCACCTGCGGGTGTGGCTGGCCGAGCGGCTCGCCGAGGCCAGCGGCGCCGAGAACCTGGCCGGCGCGCCGTGGCTGGTGTACTACGCGCGCGCTCTGGGCGCCGATATCGGCAAGGGCGTCGATCTGCACTCGGTGCCGCCGGTCACCGGTCTGCTGACGCTCGGACACCGCAGCGCCGTCGAACCCGAGGTGGATCTGTGCGGGCACTGGATCGACGGCGATGACTTTCACGTCGGCGCGATCACGATCGGGAACGACGCGACGATCGGCGCGCGCACGACGTTGCTGCCCGGCGCCGTGGTCGGCAAGAACGCCGACGTCGCACCCGGCTCGGGCGTCATCGGAAAGGTGAAAAGCCGCCAGTACTGGAAAGGTTCGCCCGCGGTGAAGTCCGGCCGGGTGAAGCACCCCTGGCCAGACGAACGGCCGGCGCGCAGAACCCACTGGGTCGCGGTCTACGCACTGACGTCGGTGGTGCTGGCCGCGATGCCGCTGACCGCATTGGCGGCTGGGCTCGCGGTGATCGCCGTGGCTGTCCATCACACTCACCGGCTGTCGCAGGCAGTGCTGCCCGCGCTGGTGTGGACGCCGGTCGCGACAGTGGCCGCACTGGCGGCCTACGCGGTGATGACGGTCGTGGCTGTCCGGCTGCTGTCGATCGGGCTGCGCGAGGGGTACCACCCGGTACGCAGCCGCAGCGGCTGGCAGCTGTGGGCCACCGAGCGGCTGATGGACGGCGCGCGCAACTACCTGTTCCCGCTGTACGCCAGCTTGGCGACACCCGGCTGGTTGCGGTTGCTCGGCGCCGAAGTCGGCCGCGATACCGAGATTTCGACGGTATTGCTGACTCCGAAGTTCACCGTCATCGAGGACGGCGCGTTCCTGGCCGACGACACCATGGTCGCGTCGTACGAACTGGGCGGCGGTTGGATCTACGCGGCCACGACGACGGTCGGCAGGCGCGCGTTTCTGGGCAATTCCGGCATCGCCCAACCTGGCCGGCGGGTCCCCGACGACGGACTGGTCGCGGTGTTGTCGGCAGCTCCGCCGAAAGCCAAACGCGGTTCGTCGTGGCTGGGCAGCCCGCCCATGCGGCTGCGCCGGCGTCCCGCCGAGGCGGACGCCGCCCGCACCTACGAACCACCGTGGCGGTTGAAGGCGATGCGGTCGGCCGTCGAGGCGTTTCGGGTGCTTCCGGTCATGGTGACCACCGCGATCGGACTGGCGGTGCTGGGCACACTGCAGGCGCTGGCTCGGATCTTCGGCATCTGGACTGCCGCGCTGTGCGGCGGGCTGGTACTACTGGCCGCGGGCGGCGTGGCCGCCGGCGTCGCGGTAGCTGCGAAATGGCTTCTGGTGGGCCGGATTCGGGCGGGTGAATTCCCGCTGTGGTCGTCGTTCGTGTGGCGCAACGAGCTCGCGGACACATTCGTGGAAACCGTGGCGGCGCCGTGGTTCGCCCGCGCGGCGAGCGGCACACCCGTGATGAACATGTGGCTGCGCGCACTGGGCGCCAAGGTCGGCCGCGGCGCCTGGTGCGAAACCTATTGGCTGCCAGAGGCCGATCTCGTCACGCTCGGTCGGGGCAGCACCGTGAACCGGGGTTGTGTGGTGCAGACACACCTTTTTCACGACCGCATCATGCGGATGGACGCTGTCGTGCTGGAGGATGGCGCGACGCTGGGCCCGCACGGCGTAGCACTGCCATCGGCCCGGCTCGGTGCGGGTGTGACCGTCGGTCCGGCATCGCTGGTGGTGCGCGGCGACGAGGTGCCGAGATCGACACGCTGGCAAGGTAACCCGATCAGGCCGTGGGATACACCACGGGAGAAGTCCGGCAAGAAGGCGGCCGCGTGAAACGTGGTGTCAAGAAGCTCGCGCCCAGCGCCGAGCAGACGGTGATCGACCCGTATCTGCCGAAGAACGGGAACTTCGGCTATCGGGTGTCACGCTACGAGCTGGCATTGGAGTACAAGGTTGCGATCAACCGGCTTTCGGGGTCGGCGACGATCGCCGCGGTGACGCTTACTGAGTTGGAGGAATTCACCCTCGATCTCTCCGATGCGCTGATCGTGTCGAAGGTGTCGGTGAACGGCCGACGGGTCGCCCACTTCGCTTGCCGGATGAGGAAATTGCGCATTCGACTGGCCACAAGACTGGCCACCGGCGTCGAGATGTCGATCGTGGTGCACTACCACGGGACGCCGCGCCCACTGCGATCGTTATGGGGCGACGTCGGTTTTGAGGAACTGACGAACGGTGCGCTGGTCGCCGGACAACCCAACGGCGCCCCGTCGTGGTATCCGTGCGACGACCGCCCCAGCGCCAAAGCTTCCTACCGCATACAGGTCAGCGCCGATAACCCCTACCGGGTGGTCGCCAACGGCAGGCTGGCGTCGCGGCGGGTGCGGGCCGCGCAGACCGAGTGGACCTACGAACAACCCGAGCCGACCTCCACCTATCTCGTCACACTGCAGATCGGCATGTACGAGCTGACTCGGCAGGGTAAAGCGCCGGTCTCGATGCGGGCCACGTTGCCCGAACGGCTGCGCCGCAACTTCTACCGTGACTTCGCCCGCCAACCCGAAATGATGGAGCTGTTCGTCGAACTGTTCGGTCCGTATCCCCTGGCGAACGGCTACACCGTCGTCGTCACCGACGATGATCTCGAAATACCTCTTGAGGCTCAAGGGATTTCGATATTCGGAGCCAATCATTGCGACGGCACCCGGGCCAGTGAGCGGCTCATCGCCCACGAGCTTGCCCACCAGTGGTTCGGAAATTCGGTCACCGTGCGGCAGTGGCGCGACATCTGGTTGCATGAGGGATTCGCGTGTTACGCCGAGTGGCTGTGGTCGGAACACAGCGGCGGGCCCAGCGCCGACGAGCTCGCCCGGCGCTATCACGAGAAGTTGCGCGACTCGCCGCAGGATCTGCTACTGGCTGACCCCGGGCCGCGGAACATGTTCGACGACCGGGTGTACAAGCGTGGCGCGTTGACCCTGCACGCACTGCGTAGACGAGTGAGCGATGAGAAGTTCTTTGCGCTATTGAAAGATTGGACGACCCGCTACCGCCACGGCAATGCCACCACCGACGACTTCACCGGCCTGGCCGCCGGCTACTGCGACGAATCGTTGTCGGGGTTGTGGAACAGCTGGCTGTATTCGAGGACAGTCCCGTAACGGATCGATCAGCTGTTCAGTGCCGGCTCCGGCGCCAGCTCGGGCAATCCCACCCCTCGACGCACGGTCCGTGAATGAGTGATCAACTCGGCCGTCACGGCGCCCAGCGCGCCCACGGCCGCTGCACCCCACATCGACCAATCGCCGTGCGCCAACAGGAAAAAGCCGAAGACGGTGGACACCGCCAGCAGCCCGCACCGGACTTGTGTCCAGCGTGCCGGGCCGCCCAGTCGGAGGGAGACCAGCATGCCCAGCACCAACGCGACGGCGTGCCCGATATCGGTGAAATCGTCGCCGAGAGCGGCCGCGGCGATACCGACCGGCAGCCACCAGCCGATCCAGGCGGGTCGCCAGCGCTGAGGTATTGCTGCGGTCAGCGCACCCAGAACCGCTACCGCGCCGTAGCTCACCCCGACATCGCTCGCGCGCGAAACCGACAGCGGCAGCCAGCCGAATTCGATGGCCGCGGTGAGGCCGATGGCGACCAGCACCGTCGCACCGATATGGCCGGTAACGAACACGATGGCCAGCCGCCCGCTCCGCCAGATCAATTCAGCCAGGGCCAGCAGGCACACCAGGCACGGCAACCAGAAGTACATCGGACCGGATTCGGTGACGAACGCGCTGTCCACCAGGGTGGCCAGGTGACCATGTGCGAGGTTGTGCAGATTGGTGCTGGCCTGTGCGATCACGTGCGCCCGCGCGCGCGGGCCGAGGTCCACGAGCGCCGCGCTGACACCGATCAGGACGGCCGCGTAGCCCAGCGTGATCCGCACACGCGAAAGCCCCGACAACATCTGCACTATCATCGCCATCTACTATGCCTGCGGACTCTCCTCATCCGCGCTGTCTAAACCTGATAAGTCGCTGACATTGTCTCTGGACCGCTTGAGCCGGTAGATGGCCAAATCAGGCGGTAGACCAGCGGGTTTGCCCGCGAAGACCGGCCAATGCACGCGCTTGGCGGCGACGCCCAGTGTGACCAAGTCGTGCGGGCCAAGCTGGTCCAATGTGGTCCCCGACACCATCACACCGCCCCGGCTTGCCCGCTCCATCACCCGCGCCGCGACGTTGACGTCGACGCCGAGCCAATCGGCCGCCAGCCGCTGCGGTCGACCGGTGTGGATCCCCACCCGCATTCGTGGCTTGTAGCCGTCGACGTCGACCGAATTCAGCGCTCGCTTGGCCTCCAGGACCGCACCGACCGCGACGAGCGGCTCGGCGAACACCGCCATGGCCCCGTCGCCCATCCGCTTGACGATGTGGCCGCCGGCGTCCAGCAGGGGCGGTTCGATCGCCCGCGCGACTCGCCGCAAGAGCTTGAGGGTGGCGTCATCGCCGGCGTGCAATGACCAGGTCGAGAAACCCACCAGGTCGGTGAAGACGATTGTGACCTCTTGATTTGCCGGACGTCGGGACACTGCCTCGGTGACGGCCTGCCACACCTGCAGCGCGCCGAGACCGACCTCCCGCGACGCGCCACCGCGCTCGCCCAGCAGGCGGCCCGTGGCCCGGGCTGCGGCGCGCGGTCCGCCCTGACCGGCCGTCGAGAGTGGGTCGCCGAAATCGGGATCGCCGGGCAGAAGTCTGCGCGCGCGCCGGACCAGCCCGATCACGCCCGGACTTTGGTTTGTGCTGCGCAGCCATTCCGCCGGGTGACGTATCGACACCGGCGGACGCTGTCCCGCGTCAGGTGGATCCGGCGTCGCCACCGTTTCCCCGGGCTCGCCGGCCGCCGGGTGCCCGAGTTCCACAACGCTCAGGGTAGGTGGTGTCAGGAGCGACCGGCAACGACCGTCAGGGTGGCGTCGCACACGATCGGCGCGGAACCACCTGATCACGCGGTTGTGACGCCCGCATCGACACTCGATAACGGTGCAGCGCGACGCGCCCCCAAATTGTAGACAACGTGCGTTGTCATCATTATCGTGATCTCATCATCGCCCATTAGCACCAGGAGGCCGTGATGACGGTGACGTCGATGCCCTCCAAGCGGGCGCGCGCCTCCGCTGCGCGACGGCAGGTCGAACCGGACAACGAGACGACGACCTCGGCATCTCCGCTGGGGCCGGAGTCGCTGACCTGGAAGTACTTCGGCGACCTGCGTACCGGGATGATGGGCGTCTGGATCGGCGCGATCCAGAACATGTATCCGGATTTGGGTGCCGGTGTCGAGGAGCACTCGATCCTGTTGCGCGAGCCGCTGCAGCGGGTCGCCCGCTCGGTGTACCCGATCATGGGCGTCGTCTACGACGGCGGCCGGGCGGCCCAGACCGGTGAGCAGATCAAGCAGTACCACCACACCATCAAGGGCGTCGATTCCACCGGCCGGCGCTACCACGCGCTGAACCCTGAGACGTTCTACTGGGCGCACGCCACCTTTTTCATGCTCGTGATCAAGGTGGCCGAGTATTTCTGTGGTGGGTTGACCGAAGCCGAAAAGCGTCAGCTGTTCGACGAGCACGTGCAGTGGTACCGAATGTACGGGATGAGCATGCGACCGGTTCCCGAGTCCTGGGAGGAATTTCAGGGTTACTGGCAACGGGTCTGCCGTGATGAGCTGGAGATCAACCAGGCCACGCTGGCCATCTTCCAAATCCGGATCCCCAAACCGAAATTCGTGTTGATGCCCACGCCGGTATGGGATCAGCTGTTCAAACCGCTTGTCGCGGGCCAACGTTGGATCGCGGCCGGATTGTTCGAGCCGTCGGTGCGGGAAAAGGCCGGCATGCGTTGGACACCCAGCGACGAAGTAGTACTGCGGTTGTTCGGGAAGCTGGTCGAGCTGGCGTTCCTGGCGGTTCCCGACGAGATCCGGTTGCATCCGCGTGCGCTGGCCGCGTATCGCCGCGCCGAGGGCCGGGATTCGACTGACGCCCCGCTCGTCGAGGCGCCGGGCTTCATGGCACCGCCGTCAGACCGACGTGGACTGCCGATGCACTACTTCCCGCCGCGCAAGTCGATCATCGAGCGCGCCGGTTCGCTGGTGCACACCACGTTCTCGCTGGCCGGATTGCGTCCGGCGCGGGGCCGCGGCAAAGCAGCTTAGCCAGCAGCACCGGCCCGCTGCGCCCGTGCACTTTGGTACAGGCAAATCGCTGCTGCGGCAGCCACATTGAGGCTTTGCGCACTCCCGGATATCGGAATGGTGACCCGGTTGTCGGCCTGCTCGGCCAGCAGTGCTGACAAGCCGTGGGCCTCGGCTCCGAACAGCCACGCTGTCGGTGCGGTCAGGTCGGCGTCATCGAGGCACAGTTCACCGTCCACGGTGGTGGCTAGTACCCGCATCCCGGCGGTCTGCAGCGCGGTGACTGCCGCGTCCGCCTCGGGTGCGACGACGACTGGCAGGGCGAAGATGCTGCCGGCCGACGCGCGCAGGCATTTGCCGTTGTACGGGTCGACGCTGTGTCCGGCGAAGATGACGGCGCCGGCGCCCATGGCATCGGCGATGCGGATCAGGGTGCCCGCGTTGCCCGGTTCACCGATTTCGACGCCGACGGCGACCAGTCGGGGCGCGCTCAGTAGAACGTCCTGCAACGACGGACTCGGCAACTCGCAGACCGCCACCAGGCCAGTCGGAGTCACAGTGTCCGACAAGGCTTTCGCGGCGCGCTCGGTGACGAGGTGGACCGATGCGTCGGGTGTCGCCAACAGATCGGCGTACCGCAGCGCAGCGGCCTCGGTCGCGAAGATCTCGCGGATCAGTTGACGCCCCGAAGCCGCTTCGACCAGGTTGGCGCCTTCGACCAGAAAAAGCCCGCTCCGGCGACGGGCGACTTGCCGGTGCAGTTTGACCGCGGCGACAACCCGGGTCGATCGTTCCGTGAGCACCGGACCTGTTCCGCCGGGCGAGGTTAGGCGGCCTCTCCGGACGGCGCGTTGACGTCTTCGGGCAGTGCGGCCCGCGCGACATCGACCAGCGCGGTGAACGCCGCGGGATCGCTGATCGCGATCTCGGCGAGGTTCTTGCGGTCGACCTCGACGCCGGCGGCCTTCAGGCCCTGGATCAGCCGGTTGTAGGTGATGTCATTGGCTCGGGCCGCCGCGTTGATCCTTGCGATCCACAGCTTGCGGAACTCGCCCTTGCGTGCCCGACGGTCACGGTAGGCGTAGGTCAGCGAATGTAGCTGCTGCTCTTTGGCTTTGCGGTACAGGCGGGACCGCTGGCCGCGATAGCCTTTGGAAGCCTTCAGGATGGTGCGGCGCTTCTTTTGGGCGTTGACTGCCCGCTTCACGCGTGCCATGGGGTGTTCCTATCTCGTTTGGGAAGTGGTTGTTCCGGCGCTTGTGCTGCCGGTCAGCCGTTCAGCAGCTTCTTGACCCGCTTGGTGTCGTTGGCCGACACCGTGGTGCGTCCATCCAGCCGTCGCGTCCGCTTGGTCGGCTTGTGCTCGAGCAGGTGGCGGCGGCCGGCTTTCTGACGCACGATCTTCCCGGTACCGGTGCGCCGGAATCGCTTCGACGCGCCGCTGTGGGTCTTGGTCTTGGGCATGTGTCCTCAGTTCTGCTGTATCAGTTCGGCGATGGTTCGGGGTCGCTTTTGGGTGCGGGCTGGGGCGTGGGACCACTGGCGTCTTGGGCCGCACGAGCACGCGTCTTTGCGCCGCGGTGCGGTGCCAACACCATCGTCATGTTGCGTCCGTCCTGCTTGGCCGACGTCTCGACGAATCCGTAGTCGGCGACGTCGCCGCCCAGGCGCTGCAGCAGCCGGTAGCCCAGCTCGGGTCGCGACTGCTCGCGTCCGCGGAACATGATGGTCACCTTGACTTTCGCTCCCGCCTCCAAGAACCGGATCACGTGACCCTTTTTGGTCGCGTAGTCGTGATCGTCGATCTTGGGTCGCAATTTCTGTTCTTTGACGACGGTCTGCTGCTGGTTCTTGCGAGACTCGCGCGCCTTTTGCGCCGCCTCGTACTTGAACTTGCCGTAATCCATGATCTTGCAGACCGGTGGTCTGGCGTCCGGCGCAACTTCGACAAGGTCGAGATCGGCATCCGCGGCGACGCGAAGGGCATCTTCGATACGCACGATGCCTACCTGTTCCCCTCCCGGACCGATCAAACGGACTTCAGGTACGCGGATGCGCTCGTTGACGCGGGTCTCAGTGCTGATGGGGCCTCCCTTATTGATCTTTTCGTCAATGCCACCGCCACCTGCTCCGTTGGGAGTCAGCGGGTTGGGATACCACGCCATCAGCAAAAAAGCCCTGCATAAGCAGGGCCCGGTGCCGACCGGTCACGGCCAAAAGCCGCCTGCCGAACGCAGAACCGGCACAGCTGGTGTGCCAGTGACCGGACCGCTGAGCCTTATTGGCCAACGGTGGGAGCGGGACTCCACTTGCTGTCTCTGGCGTTAGCCGGAGACGGTCGCGCAGGTGAGTCTACCAGTCACGACGCTCAACTCCGTCACCTCGCCGTCCGACCGGCCGCGCCACGAGGCATACGAGAGACCTCGAGATCGACTCGAGCAACATCATGCCGTCCGGAACATAGGCATTTAATAGCTAAACCGAATATCCTCGCCGTCTGTGACCCTCACAGCGTCCCGCGTGCGGAGCCGGTCGAGTTCTCGACTCCGCTGGGTGCCGGCAGCCGCCGGCTGGACGGTCGGTGTCATCGCCACATTGTCGCTGATCGCCAGCGTGTCGCCGGTGATTCGGTGGCTGATCCGGGTGCCGCGGGAATTCATCAACGACTACATCTTCAACTTCCCCGACACCAGCTTTGCGTGGTCGTTCGTGCTGGCACTGCTGGCCGGCGCACTCACCGCCCGCAAACGCATCGCCTGGTGGCTGCTGGTGTTGAACCTGTTGCTGGCCGCGGGCTTGAACGTGGCCGGTCTGATAGCGGATCACCCCAGTGCGGCGAAGCGCTTCGGCGAGACGCTCGGACTCGGTCTGCACCTGGCCGCGGTGGTGGTGCTGATCTTCGGCTACCGCGAATTCTGGGCGAAGGTCCGCCGGGGTGCGCTGTACAAGGCAGCCGGCGTGCTGCTGACCGGGTGGGCGATCGGAATCGTGGTGTCCTGGGGTCTCGTCGAGACGTTTCCACGCACGCTGGCCGCCGAAGACCGGTTGTTCTATGTGGTGAACCGAGTGGTCGGGTTCGCCGTCGTCGAGTCGGCGCAATTCACCGGCCGTCCGCCGGTATTTCTCAACGCGCTCTTCGGATTGTTCAGTGCGATGGCGCTGATCGTCGCCGCCATCGTGCTGTTTCAGTCGCAGCGGGCCGAAAACGCCTTGACCGGTGAGGACGAATCTGCGATTCGTGGGCTGCTCGAGCTGTGGGGCAAGGACGACTCGCTTGGGTACTTCGCCACCCGTCGCGACAAGTCGGTGGTTTTCGCGCCGAGCGGCCGCGCCGCGATCACCTACCGCGTCGAGCTCGGTGTCTGCCTGGCCAGTGGGGATCCGATCGGCGACCCGCGAGCATGGCCGCAAGCCATCGATGCGTGGCTGGCACTGTGCCAGAGCTACGGCTGGACGCCGGGGAACATGGGCGCCAGTTCGGCTGGGGCCAAAGCTTTTCGCGAGGCCGGCCTGAACGCGTTGGAACTCGGCGATGAAGCGATCTTGCAGACTGCCGAGTTCCGGCTGTCCGGGCGCGAGATGCGCGGAGTACGCCAGGCAGTGACAAGGGCCCGCCGCGCCGGGCTGACCATGCGCATCCGGCGCCACCACGACATTGAACCCGCCGAAATGGCACAGGTCATTTCGCGTGCCGATTCATGGCGGGACACCGAAGCCGAGCGCGGCTTCTCGATGGCGCTGGGCCGGCTCGGCGATCCAGCCGATGGCGACTGCCTGTTGGTCGAAGCCATCGGATCTGACGACACTGTGGTCGCGATGCTGTCTCTGGTGCCCTGGGGACGCAATGGTGTCTCGCTGGACCTCATGCGCCGGTCGCCGCAGTCCCCCAACGGCACCATCGAACTGATGGTGAGCGAACTCGCTCTACACGCCGAACGCATCGGCATCACTCGTATCTCGTTGAACTTCGCCATGTTCCGATCGGCATTCGAGCAAGGCGCCCAACTCGGCGCCGGCCCGGTGGCCCGGCTGTGGCGCGGGTTCCTGCTGTTCTTCTCGCGCTGGTGGCAGTTGGAGACGCTGTACCGCTCGAATATGAAATACCAGCCCGATTGGATTCCACGCTTCGCCTGCTACGAAGATGCCCGGATGATTCCGCGGGTGGGCGTGGCTTCGTCGATCGCGGAGGGCTTCCTGGTGCTGCCCTTCACCCGCCACGACGAACAGCACACCGGCCATCACCCTGCGGTCCCGCCGACGCTGTTGGCGACCGGGCTGTTGCATCATGACGGTTCAGCGCCGGATGCTTCGGCATTGCAGGAGGCCGACTTCGGCGACGTGGACGAGCGAGGCCGGCGACTACCCGAGCAGATGCGCGTTCGGTTGTCCAAGCTGAAGGCATTGCAGGACAGCGGTATTGACGCCTATCCAGTGGGAACGCCACCCAGTCACACGGTCGCTCAGGCACTGGGCATCGAGGATCAGACGTCGGTCTCGGTGTCAGGGCGCGTGCTGCGGATGCGGGACTTCGGCGGCGTGCTGTTCGCCGAGCTGCGCGACTGGTCAGCGGAAGTGCAACTTCTGCTGGAGAATTCGGTTCTCGAGCATGGGCGAACCGCGGACTTCACCAAGGCGATCGATCTCGGCGACCTGGTCGAAGTGACCGGCAAGATGGGATACAGCAAGACCGGCACCCGGTCGCTGATCGTTCACAGCTGGCGGCTGATCGGTAAATGCCTGCGTCCGCTGCCGAACAAGTGGAAAGGGCTGACCGATCCCGAAGCACGAGTCCGCAGCCGCTACGTCGACCTCGCCGTCAACGCCGAGGCGCGCGAGCTGATCGCAGCTCGCAGCAGAGTGCTGCGCTCGATCAGAGATACGTTGAACGACAAGGGATTCCTCGAAGTCGAAACCCCGATCCTGCAACAAATTCACGGCGGTGCCGCCGCCCGGCCGTTTAGCACCCATATCAACAGCTACGACCTGGATCTGTATCTGCGAATTGCACCCGAGCTATATCTCAAGCGGCTCTGCGTCGGTGGTGTGGAGCGGGTATTCGAGTTGGGCAGAGCGTTCCGTAACGAGGGTGTCGATTTCAGCCACAATCCGGAGTTCACGCTGCTGGAGGCGTATCAGGCGCACGCCGACTACAAAGACTGGATCGACGGCAGCCGGGAACTCATCCAGAACGCCGCGCAGGCCGCCAACGGCGCTCAGGTGGTGCTGCGGCCTGCCGGTGACGGACTGGAAGAGATCGACATCTCCGGTGTCTGGCCGGTCAAGACCGTGCACGATGCGGTATCCGAGGCGCTCGGTGACCACATCGACGCGAGCACCAGCCTGGCCACGCTGCGCCGATTGTCCGACGCCGCGCAGATCCCGTACCTGGCAAGGTGGGATGCGGGTGCGGTGGTGCTGGAGCTCTACGAGCATCTGGTCGAAGCCCGAACCGAGAAACCAACCTTCTACATCGATTTCCCGCAGTCCGTTTCGCCCCTGACCCGCCCGCATCGCGATAAGCCCGGCATCGCGGAGCGCTGGGATTTGGTGGCGTGGGGCGTCGAATTGGGCACGGCCTACAGCGAACTCACCGACCCTGTCGAGCAGCGACGCCGCCTCGAGGAACAGTCCTTGCTGGCCGCGGGTGGCGATCCCGAAGCGATGGAGCTCGACGAAGACTTTTTGCAGGCGATGGAATACGCGATGCCGCCGACCGGCGGCCTCGGGATGGGCGTCGACCGGGTGGTCATGCTCGTCACGGGCCGAAGCATCCGAGAGACACTGCCCTTCCCGCTGGCGAAGCCGCGGTAACCGGCCCAACTTTGCGCTCCCGCCGCGCGACCTTAGGCACCCGATGAGCAAAAATAGTGCTTAACCCGTAACAAGAAGTTCACAATGGACAATGTGACAGGTTCAACGGCGAGCCTTGAGTTTGCGGTGCTGGCTGACAACCACACCTCTTTGATGCACGGCTGGGTCCCCGCAGCGGTCCAGGCCGTGTCGATTGCCGTGCTGCTGGTGGCGGTCGGGTGGCGATCGCGGCTGTGGCGGCTGCTCTTTTTGCCGGTGGCCGCAGTGCTGGGTGCAGCGTTGGCCGCGTGCTCGGATTGGTATATCGCTAGTGCCGGTCTCGCCGACGATCCCGCGCCTCATCTGCTGTGGTGGTGGATCGCGGGCACCGGTGCCGCCGCGGCGATCGTGATCCTGGGGTGGGGCACTGCGCGCTGGTGGCGGCGCAGCGCGTCGCTGCTGTCCGTGCCGCTGTGTCTGCTCAGCGCGGGGCTGACGCTCAACCTCTGGGTCGGCTACTTCCCTACCGTGCAGACTGCGTGGGATCAGCTCACCGCCGGTCCACTGCCTCACCAGACCGACGCGGCCGGCATTGCCGCGATGGCGGCCGCGGGCCTACAGCCCGCCCACGGCATCGTGGTGCCGGTGACGATCTCTGGGAATGCGTCGCATTTCAAACACCGCGGTGAAGTCGTCTATTTGCCGCCGGCGTGGTTCTCCAGCAGCCCCCCGCCGCCGCTGCCGACGGTGATGATGATCGGCGGCGAGTTCAACACGCCGGCCGATTGGCTGCGGGCCGGCAACGCGGCGAAGACGATCGATGACCTTGCGGCCAGGCACGGCGGCAACACGCCGGTGTTCGTCTTCGTGGACTCTGGTGGCGCGTTCAACAACGACACCGAATGCGTCAACGGGAGCCGAGGAAACGCAGCCGATCACCTCACTAAAGACGTTGTGCCATACATGATCTCGAAGTTCGGTGTCAGCCCGGAGCCGGCGCGATGGGGCCTCGTCGGCTGGTCGATGGGCGGGATGTGCGCACTGGACCTCACCGTCATGCATCCAGAGTTGTTCACCTCATTTGTCGACATCGCCGGCAACATGGGCCCTGAGGCCGGAACCAAGGCGCAAACCATCGCGCGGCTGTTCGGCGGCAATGCCGACGCATGGGCCGCATTCGATCCGGCCACCGTCATCGCCAGACACGGCCGATACAACGGGGTTTCGGGCTGGTTCGATGTGTCGTCGAGCAACCCGCCGAAGCGTCACCACGGTCTGTCGGTGACGGACGCCAGCGATGTCGCCCGCAACGGCCGGGAGCCGAACGCCAATCCCAACGACCAGATCTCGGCGGCCGAGTCGTTGTGCGCGCTCGGCCGCGCCAACGGCATCAACTGCGCCATCGTGGCCCAGTCCGGCAACCACGACTGGCCGTTTGCGAGCAACGCTTTCGCCGCAGCATTGCCCTGGCTGGCCGGTCGGCTGGA
>NZ_DASXHW010000024.1:0-20403 GCF_036488105.1 Mycobacterium sp.
GTGTCGCGGACAGATGGTCGAGGTGGTGTGCGTCGTCGACGACGAAAAGCTGCTGAGCATCGCCACCGGCCAGGTGCTCCTGCGCGGCGCGCAGCAGCTCGGCCGGTCGGCCCGTCTCGGTGATGTCGGCGTCGGCCAGCAGGGCACGGAATGCGCCGAACGGGATGACTCGCTCGGTCGCGGTGCCCACCAGCCGGTGCACCACGGTCGACGGTGCGGCGAACGCCTCCGCGGCGCTGTGAGCCAGCAACGTCTTGCCGACGCCGTCGGCTCCCACGATCGCCACGCCGGAACAGTGCGGATCGTCCAAGGCGGCCGCGACCTCGCGCAGCACTGCGTCCTGCGGCGCGGCAACCCAAGCACTCGGCACCGCCGGATCTTATGGCGCGCGCCCCTTGCCGCATGCGGTTAGGCCCAAATGCGCTCGGCGGCAAGGTTGGTCTACGTTTCGACTGTGCACCCCAAACGCGATGCACCCCATCCACGAGCGGTCTGCGTGTACTGCGCGTCCGGAACCACCGACCCCGAGTTGCTGGCGCTGGCCGCCGAACTCGGCGAAGCGATCGCGGAGCGGGGCTGGACCCTGGTCTGGGGCGGCGGGAACGTCTCGGCGATGGGTGCGCTGGCCACGGCCGCGCGGTCCCGCGGTGGCTGGACCGTCGGCGTCATTCCCAAGGCCCTGGTGCGCCGCGAAGTCGCCGACTACGACGCCGACGAGCTGATCGTCACCGACACGATGCGGGAGCGCAAACAGATCATGGAGGACCGCGCCGACGCATTCATCACGCTGCCGGGCGGCATCGGCACGCTGGAGGAGCTGTTCGAGGCCTGGACCGGCGGGTATCTGGGCATGCACGACAAGCCTGTGGTGATGCTGGATCCGGCCGGACACTTCGACGGGCTGCGTACCTGGTTGGGCGGGCTGATCCACAGCGGCTACGTCTCGCACGCGGCGATGGACACGCTGGTGGTTGTCGACGACGTCGATGCGGCCATCGCGGCGTGCACACCCCGCTAAGCGCATTTGCTGGCACAGATAGGCTGGCCGCCATCCAGCTGTTGCGCGAAACGGGGGTGGACGGTGTCCCAACACAACTCCAGTGACCAGACATCGGTCGGGCTGATCGATATTGCGAGCCAGATGCCCGGCCTGTTGGCCGACGCCCCGGTGATAGTGCGTGGGGTGGTCACCGGGCTGCTGGCGCGGCCGACCTCGAAGACGTCGATCGGCAAGGTGTTCCAGGACCGCGCCGCCCGTCTGGGCGACAAGGTGTTCCTCCGGTTCGGCGATCAGCAACTGACCTACCGCGAGGCCAACGCGACCGTCAACCGCTATGCGGCGGTGCTCGCGGCGCGCGGTGTCGGCCGCGGTGACGTTGTCGGCATCATGCTGCGCAACTCACCCAACGCCGTGCTGATGATGCTGGCCACGGTCAAGTGTGGCGCGATCGCCGGCATGCTGAATTACCACCAGCGCGGCGAGGTGCTCGCGCACAGCCTGGGTCTGCTGGACGCGAAGGTTCTGGTCGCCGAATCCGATCTGGTCGACGCGGTGGACGAGAGCGGGTGGTCCGGAGTCGCCCCGACGACGATCGAGGAGATGGAGCGGCTCGCGGCCACCGCGCCGACCACCAACCCGCCGTCGGCGTCGGCCGTGTTGGCCAAGGACACCGCGTTCTACATCTTCACCTCGGGCACCACCGGTCATCCCAAGGCCAGCGTGATGACCCACAAACGGTGGCTGGCCGCCCTGGCGGCGTTCGGCGGACTTGGCTTGCGGCTCAAGAGTTCTGACACGTTGTACAGCTGTCTGCCGCTGTACCACAACAACGCGCTGACCGTCGCGATCGGATCGGTGATCAACTCCGGGGGGACCCTGGCCCTGGGTAAGTCGTTCTCGGCGTCGCGGTTCTGGGACGAGGTGATCGCCAGTGACGCGACGGCATTCATCTACATCGGTGAGATCTGCCGGTATCTGCTGAATCAACCCGCTAAGCCGACCGACCGCGCGCACAAGGTTCGGCTGATCGCCGGCAACGGGTTGCGCCCGGAGATCTGGGACGAATTCACCTCCCGGTTCGGCATCGAACGCGTCTGCGAGTTCTACGCGGCCAGCGAAGGAAACACCGCCTTCATTAACATGTTCAACGTGCCGCGATCCGCGGGCTGGGCGGCGATGCCGGTGGCTTACGTCGCCTACGACGCCGACACCGGCGCGCCGCAGCGAGGCGAGGACGGCTGGGTGCAGAAGGTGCCCGCCGGCGAACCCGGTCTGCTGCTCAGCCCGGTCACCAGGCTGCAACCGTTCGACGGGTACACCGATCCGGGCGCGAGCGAAAAGAAGTTGGTGCGCAACGCTTTTCGCGACGGGGACTGCTGGTTCAACACCGGCGACGTGATGAGCCCGCAGGGCATGGGTCATGCCGCCTTCGTCGACCGGCTCGGTGACACCTTCCGCTGGAAGGGTGAGAACGTCGCCACCACGCAGGTGGAGCGGGCGCTGGGGTCCAACAAGTCCGTCGAGGAGTGCACGGTCTTCGGTGTGGAGATTCCGCGTACCGGCGGGCGGGCCGGAATGGCGGCGGTCAAGCTGCGCGACGGCGCCGACTTCGACGGCAAGGCGCTTGCCGAGACCGTCTATTCGCACCTGCCCGTCTACGCGTTGCCGCTGTTCGTGCGAGTCGTCGAATCGATGGAACACACCACCACGTTCAAGAGCCGCAAAGTGGATCTGCGTGAACAGGCCTACGGCCCCGGCATCGAGGACCCGCTGTACGTGCTGGCCGGCCGCGACGAGGGCTATGTGCCGTTCTACGACGACTACCCCGACGACGTCGCGAGCGGCAAGCGACCGCAGGGCTAGGCACCACGAGTCACACCAGCACCGTCAGCTGGGTGGCACCCTCTTTTGAAATCGTTGCCGTATGCGATATCACCCGGGCAGTGATATCGCCCGCGATCACAAAACGAAAAGGCGAGCCACCTCAGACACCCACGGACCAGGCTGGTGAGCGACCAGTGCGGGCAGCGGGCACCATGGAAGGGTGCAGTCCACCCTGTGCGGTCGCCCGGTCAGCGACGATCGCCCACTGATCATGGCGATCGTCAACCGCACCCCGGACTCGTTCTACGACCGGGGTGCGAACTTCACCGACGATGCGGCCCGAGCGGCCGCGGGTCGCCTCATCGCCGAGGGCGCCGACGTGGTCGATGTGGGCGGCGTCAAGGCGGGCCCGGGGGAGAGCATCGACGCGCAAGCCGAAATCGCCCGGGTGGTGCCGTTCATCGAGTGGCTGCGCGAGACCTACCCCCAGCAACTGATCAGCATCGACACCTGGCGTTCAGAGGTGGCCAGGCTCGCCTGCCGGGCCGGCGCAGACCTGATCAACGACAGCTGGGGCGGCTATGATCCCGCGATGCCCGAGGTAGCGGCCGAATTCGGCGCCGGCCTGGTGTGCTCGCACACCGGGGGTGCCCGGCCGCGCACCCGTCCGTACCGGGTCAGCTACGGCGTCAGCACTCACGGCGTCGTCGCCGACGTGATCAATGAAGTCACCTCAGCAGCCGAACGGGCCGTCGTCGCCGGGGTGGATCGCGACCGCATTTTTATCGACCCGACCCACGACTTCGGGAAGAACACTTTCCATGGATTGGCGCTGTTGCGCCACATGGAAGATCTTGTTAACACCGGGTGGCCGATATTGATGGCGTTGAGCAACAAAGATTTCGTCGGGGAGACTCTTGGGGTGGACCTGACGCAACGACTAGAGGGAACCCTGGCCGCCACCGCGCTCGCAGCCGCCGCCGGGGCCCGGATGTTTCGCGTGCATGAAGTCGGGCCCACCCGACGGGTGTTGGAGATGGTGGCGTCGATCCAGGGGCAACGGTCCCCGACGCGCACGGTGAGAGGACTTGCATGACGGCATCTGAGCTGGTCGATCTCGCCGCTGAGGGCGCATTGGCCGCCATGCCGGGCGACGTCTGGCTGGCCGACCGAAGCTGGACCCGTCCGCAGTGGACGGTCGAGGAGCTGCAAGCGGCCAAGGCCGGACGAACCATCTCGGTGGTGCTGCCCGCCCTCAATGAGGAAGGCACCGTCGAATCGGTGATCGACAGCATCTCACCGCTGGTCGGGGACCTGGTCGACGAGCTGATCGTGCTCGACTCGGGGTCCACCGACGACACTGAGATCCGGGCGATCGCCGCCGGCGCCCGTGTCGTGACACGCGAACAAGCGCTGCCCGAGATCGCGCCGCGGCCGGGCAAAGGCGAGGTGCTGTGGCGATCGCTGGCGGCCGCCAGCGGCGACATCGTGGTCTTCGTCGACTCGGATCTGATCGACCCGCACCCGATGTTCGTGCCGCGGCTGCTCGGGCCGCTGCTCACCGAGGACGGCGTTCACCTCGTCAAGAGCTTTTACCGGCGGCCGCTGAACGCCTACGACGCCAGCGGCCGCGAGGGCGCGACCGGCGGTGGGCGGGTCACCGAGTTGGTGGCCCGGCCGTTGCTGGCGGCGCTGCGGCCCGAACTGGGCTGTGTGTTGCAGCCGCTTGGCGGCGAGTACGCGGCCACCCGCGAACTGCTGATGTCGGTGCCGTTCGCGCCTGGCTACGGCGTCGAGATCGGCCTGCTGATCGATACCTACGACCGGCTGGGACTGGACGCGATCGCGCAGGTGAACCTCGGCGTGCGGGCGCACCGCAACCGGCCGCTGGCCGAGCTGGGTCCGATGAGCCGTCAGGTCGTCGCCACGCTGCTGTCCCGCTGCGGCATCCCCGACTCCGGCGTCGGCTTGACGCAGTTCTTCGTCGACGGCGATGGATACGCGCCGCGCACCTCGGCGGTGTCGCTGGCCGACCGGCCGCCCATGAACGCGGTTCGACCGCGCCGCTCTTAGCACCTGCACGCCGCCGTCGGACCGATAAGGCAATATCGGTGCCGTGGCGTTGGTGTTGCTCTACGTGGTGGTCTTGGTCCTGGTAGCGATCGTGCTGTTCGGGGTGGCCAGTCTGTTGTTCGGCCGTGGCGAGCCGCTGCCACCGCTGCCGCGGGGGACGACGCCGACGGTCCTGCCGGCGTCCGGCGTCACCGGCGCTGACGTCGACTCGGTGAAGTTCACCCAGACCCTGCGCGGCTACAAGACCAGCGAGGTGGACTGGGTGCTCGACCGGCTCGGCCAGGAACTCGACCAGTTGCGTGGTCAGCTGTCGTCGGTGCACGCCGCGGCCGCGGCGGAGGTGGAAGCCGATGACGAGCGGCGCGCCGCCGATGTCGACGACGAGCCGGAGCAGACATGACCGCGTCCGACGACGGCCTGGCCCGCTGCGACTGGGCGGTTGGGCGGCCCGAGAGCCCGGACTTCCTGCTGTACCGCGACTACCACGACAAGGAGTGGGGTCGGCCACTGCACGGGCGGGCGCCGCTGTTCGAACGGATGAGTCTGGAGGCCTTCCAAAGTGGCCTGTCCTGGCTGATCATCTTGCGCAAACGGGAGAATTTCCGGCAGGCCTTCGCCGGCTTCGACGTCGAGAAGGTCGCCCGCTTCACCGACGCCGACGTGACCCGGCTGATGGCCGATCAGGGCATCGTCCGTAACCGCGCCAAGATCGAGGCGACCATCGCCAATGCGCGGGCTGCCGCCGACACTGAGGACGACCTCTCGGAGCTGCTCTGGTCGTTCGCCCCGGCGAAGCGACCGCGGCCCGCAAGCATCGCTGACGTCCCCGCGACAACGCCGGAATCCACCGCCATGGCGCGCGAATTGAAACGCCGCGGGTTCCGCTTCGTCGGTCCTACGACCGCGTACGCGCTGATGCAGGCGACCGGGATGGTCGACGATCACCTGCGGGGTTGCTGGGTGCCGTCAACCGTCGCGTGAAACGCCGAGCCGGAGGTCATGTACACCTAGCCACGCCCATAGGGAACAATGGAGGGGTGAATGTGCAGTTGACGGGCCAGCTCGAATCTGGAGGGAGCGCTCGATGGCGGCGATGAAGCCCCGGACCGGTGACGGTCCACTGGAAGCGACGAAGGAGGGGCGCGGCATCGTGATGCGGGTACCGCTGGAGGGCGGTGGTCGACTAGTCGTCGAGCTGACACCCGATGAAGCCGCTGCACTCGGGGACGAACTCAAAGGCGTCACCAGCTAAACCGGCCGTCACGCGCACACCTTCTGGTAGATCTCCAGCGTCTGCTGCGCGATCTGCGCCCAGGAGAACTCCGCGATGCAGCGCTGCCGCCCCGCTCGGCCATAGCGCTCCGCTCTCTCCGGGTCGGCGATCAATGCGTTGACCGCCTCGGCGATCCTGGCCTGGTAACCGGCCGCGTCGTCGGCGTCGTAGTGCACCAGCAAACCGGTCACCCCGTCGTCGACCACCTCGGGTATGCCACCCACATCGGACGCCACCACCGCGGTGCCGCACGCCATCGCCTCGAGGTTGACGATCCCCAGCGGCTCGTACACCGATGGACACACGAAAATCTTTGCTGCCGATAGTATTTCGCGGATCTTGCCGATGGGCAGCATTTCCCGCACCCAGAACACGCCGGTGCGCGAGCCGGCCAGCTCAGCCACCCCGGCACTCACCTCGGCGGCGATTTCCGGTGTGTCTGGCGCGCCGGCGCACAGCACCAACTGCACGTCAGGATCGAAATCGTGCGCGGCCGCCAGCAGGTGCGCGACGCCCTTCTGCCGGGTGATCCGCCCGACGAATGCGACGATCGGCCGGCTGCGGTCGACGCCGATGTCCGTCAGCACCGACTCGCCCGGCGACGATTCCAGTGCCTCGGCCGGATACCAGACGTCGGTGTCAATCCCGTTGCGCACGACATGCACCCGGTTGGGATCGACCGTCGGATAGACCCGTAGCACGTCGTCGCGCATACCGGAGCTGACGGCGATCACCGCGCCGGCGGCGTTCACCGCGGTCTGCTCCACCCACGAGGAGATCCGGTAGCCGCCACCGAGTTGCTCGGCCTTCCACGGCCGCAACGGCTCCAGCGAATGTGCCGTCAGCACATGGGGGACGCCGTGCAGTAACGACGCCAGATGCCCGGCCATCCCGGCGTACCAGGTGTGGCTGTGGACGACGGTGGCCTCCGCGGCTGCATTCGCCATCAGCAGATCGGTCGACAGCGTAGAGAGCGCCGGGTTGGCGCCGCGCAATTGTGCGTCGGGTTGGTATGCGAACGCCCCCGGCCGCGGCGCCCCTTGGCAGTGCACGTCAACCTGGCACAACTTGCGCAGTTGCGCGACGAGCTCGGTCACGTGTACTCCGGCTCCGCCGTAGACCTCCGGCGGGTACTCCCGAGTCATCATCGCCACGCGCATACCCGGCACCGTAGTAGCCGGACGCGGACCGTGCAGCCCCGGCCACCCTGTTCGGAGAAGTCATCCAAATTTGTTGATGGACAATCCGTCAGCGTGGGTATTCAGGTGTTTGATCTGGCAGGGGTTCACGACGGCCGTTAGGTTTGATCCATGAGGGAAGCGCCACAAGTGCTGGGCATTGTCCTGGCCGGCGGCGAGGGTAAGCGGTTATATCCACTGACCGCCGACCGCGCCAAGCCAGCGGTTCCCTTCGGTGGTGCCTATCGGCTGATCGACTTCGTGCTGTCCAATCTCGTCAACGCCCGCTACTTGAGAATCTGCGTCCTCACGCAGTACAAGTCGCATTCATTGGACCGCCACATTTCGCAGAACTGGCGATTGTCCGGTCTGGCCGGTGAGTACATCACCCCGGTCCCGGCCCAGCAGCGGCTCGGCCCGCGTTGGTACACCGGGTCCGCGGACGCGATCTATCAGTCGCTCAACCTCATCTACGACGAGGATCCGGAGTACATCGTGGTTTTCGGCGCCGACCACGTCTACCGGATGGATCCCGAGCAGATGCTGCGCTTCCACGTCGAGAGCGGCGCGGGAGCCACGGTCGCGGGCATCCGGGTGCCCCGTGCCGAGGCAACTGCGTTCGGCTGCATCGACGCCGACGAATCCGGCCGCATCCGCAGCTTCGTCGAGAAGCCGGCCGATCCGCCGGGTACGCCCGACGACCCCGACGCCACGTTCGTGTCGATGGGCAACTACATCTTCACCACCAAGGTCCTGATCGACGCGATCCGTGCCGACGCCGATGACGATCACTCCGACCACGACATGGGCGGCGACATCATTCCAAGACTGGTTGGTGATGGGATGGCCGCGGTCTACGACTTCAACGACAACGACGTGCCCGGTGCCACCGACCGCGACCGGGGTTACTGGCGCGACGTCGGGACGCTGGATGCGTTCTACGACGCGCACATGGATCTGGTGTCGGTGCACCCCGTGTTCAACCTCTACAACAAGCGCTGGCCCATCCTCGGTGCGTCGGAGAACCTGGCGCCGGCCAAGTTCGTCAACGGTGGCTCCGCGCAGGAGTCGGTGGTGGGCGCGGGCAGCATCATCTCGGCGGCGTCGGTGCGGAACTCGGTGCTGTCGTCCAACGTCGTGGTCGACGACGGCGCCATCGTGGAGGGCAGCGTGATCATGCCGGGCGTGCGGGTCGGCCGCGGCGCGGTGGTCCGTCACGCGATCCTGGACAAGAACGTCGTCGTCGGACCCGGCGAGATGGTCGGGGTGGACCTGGAGAAGGATCGCGAACGCTTCGCGATCAGCGCCGGCGGCGTTGTCGCCGTGGGCAAGGGCGTCTGGATCTGACGTTCACCACACGTAGGGCAGCAGCCGGTAGTGCACCCGTTGGGTGTAGTCCCGGTAGCCGCTGAGTTGGTGCGTCAGCAGGTCCTCTTCATCGCGGATGCGCATGACGAGCACCAGCACGCCGGGGATGAGCAGGAGCAAACCCCAGTACGAGCCGAGCGCCAATGGGATGCCGAGCATCAAAACGACGTTTCCGCTGTACATCGGATGGCGCACCAGCCCGTACAGGCCATTGGAAACGAGCTGCTGGCCCGCCTCGACGGTGACATTGGCTGCAGCATAACCATTTTGAATGATCACCAGCATCGCCAGGCCGAGTCCGATCGCGACCAGAACGTCGCCGATCAGCGAGACGGGCGCCGGGACCGGCGACCATCCGAAGCGGTGATCAAGGGCGCTGATCACGAACATGGCCGGAAAGGAGATGAACACAACGGTGATGAGGATGCGCTGCAGCGGTCGGCTCTCCGCGGACGGCCCGACCCGCATCCGCCGCCCGAGGGCTTCGGGATTCGTGCGCATCAAGTACACACTGGGGATCCAGGTGGAGAGCGCGAACACCGCGAGGAAGACCCAGGCCTGCCAATAGTGGAATGTTCCGGCCGGCAGGAACAGCATCGCTCCGAAGGCCACCAGGCCCAAAGTGGCTGAAAGTAGGCCTTTGGCAGCAGTTTTCATGACGGCCCCCTAACTCTGCAGGTCGCGGCGGCGAAAGGCCGCCACTCCCAGCGCGATCAGCGCGACGTCGATCGCCAACAAATAAAGCAGCGGAACCGGCGTGAAGGCGCCGGTGACAAGCGGGATGTGCGCGAACGGCTCCAGGTCGAGCACCCACTGCGGAAAGCCGGACAGCGAACCGATCAGGTACAGCGCGACGAATCCGACCAGCACCCCCCATGCGACCGGGCTGAAACGCGGCGCCAGCCCGAACAACGCGACGGTCACGGCGGCCGGCAGCCACAGGGCCGGCAGCTGAACCAGGGCGGTGCCCACGACCATCCACAGCTTGCCACCGACGTCGTGGGCGGCAATTCCGTAGCTGAGGCCGGCGATCGCACCGGCGATCACGATCGCGACCGCCGAGCCGATCAGTGCTATCACGAGATGACTTGCCAGCCAACGGCTTCGGCTCACCGATCCACTCAGAAGCGTCTCGGCCCGTTGACTAACCTCTTCCTGGTGCAGTCGCAATGTCAGCGACACCGCGAACGCGGCCGCCATCATGCCCAGCATGCAGAACGCGGCAGCGACGAAGGCCTGCTCCAAGACATTGGTGCCGCCCATGCGCACGACGATGTCTCGTGCCGTATCGTCGTCCAGCTCATCGCCGATGCCGTGGATGATGCTGCCGATCAGCAAGCCGTACAGGGACAGTCCGACGGTCCACAGCAGCAGCGCACCGCGATCCAGCCGCCAGGCCAGCCCGAAAGCGTTCCGCAGCAACGATGTTGCGGTGCCCGGGCCGGGCCGTTCGGCGATCAACCCCGCCCCGACGTCACGACGGGCGAGCAGCTGGTAGGCCAGCGCGGTGAGCAGCAGCGTCGCCGCCAGATGCAACAGCAGCACCCACCACCGGTCACCGGCGTAGGGGCGAACCTGCAACGACCAGCCCAGCGGCGACAGCCACGACAACGCCGGTGAGGCGGCGTCGCCGACGGCGCGCAAGGTGAACGCGGTGGCCAGCACGGCGAATGCCGCACCGCGCGCGAAACGTGCGCTCGCCGAAAGTTGGGCCGCGACCGCGGCGACGGCGGTGAACACCAGACCCGAGCAGGCCAGTGCCGCACCGAAAGCCAGCGACCCGCCTGCCGGGACGCTGGTCCCCAACAGGCCGGCCGCGCCGAGCGCGCCGGTGGTCAGCGAGGCCCCGCATGACAACACCCCCGCTGCGGTCAGGCTGGCGTACCGGCCCACCGCGGTCGAGTCGACCAACTCGGCACGGCCGGTTTCTTCGTCGGCGCGGGTGTGGCGGATGACGGTGAGAATGACCGCCACAGCGATCAGTAGATGGAACATGCCGGCTTTCCAGATGCCGGTCGCGCCAAGGCTGTCGTTGTATATCTTTCCGTAAAGCGCCCGCTGCGCGGGGCTGGCCATGATCGTGGCGGCGAAGCCGGCGCGGGCCGCCTGGTCCGGGTAGACCTTCTCGATGCCGCCGATGTAGACGGTGGCCAATGGCGTCGACAGCAGTAACACCCAGAGCGGCATGACAATCCGGTCGCGTCGCAGGTAGAGCCGTAGCATGCCGAGCGTCCCGGTGAAGGCCGAGCCGTGCCGTGGCGCCTCGTGCGCCGGCTGCTGGTGCCGTTCCAACACTGTGCTCATTGGCGCCACTCTCCCCCGCAAGCGGGAGGTGCCCCCACCTCATCGCTTCGCTCTGCATCGTCGTTGGCGCGGGTCATGAGCGCGCTCCTTGATCGCTCAGCTCCCGCTGACCGTCGGGGCCGTAGTGACGCATGAAGAGCTCTTCCAGTGTGGGCGGCTGGCTGACCAGGCTGCGCACACCGGTCTCGCCGAGCACCCGGATGAGTTCGCCGAGGCCTTCGCTGTCGACGTGGGCGTGCAGCGTAGTACCTTCGTAGCTGACGTCCTCGACGCCGCGGATGCGGGTGAGATCGCCCGGGTCGTTGAGCAAGTCGGCTGTGATCGTCGTTCGGCTGAGGTGCCGCATCGATTCCAGCGTCCCGCTCTCGACGGTCTTGCCGGCGCGGATGATCGTCACCCGTTCGCAGAGTGCCTCGGTCTCGGCCAGGATGTGACTGGACAGCAGGAACGTCGCGCCGCGATCGCGTGCTTCGGCGACGCACTGCTGAAAGATTTTCTCCATCAACGGGTCCAGACCACTGCTCGGCTCGTCGAGGAGCAGCAGCCGGGCCCGCGACGAGAAGGCGGAGATCAGCGAGATCTTCTGCCGGTTGCCTTTGGAGTAGGTCCGGGCCTTCTTGTGCGGGTCGAGTTCGAAGCGCTCGACCAGCTCGGCTCGTCGCTTTTCGTCGATGCCACCGCGCATGCGGGCCAGCAGGTCGATCGTCTCGCCGCCGGTCAGATTCGGCCACAGCGTGACATCGCCGGGAACATAGGCGATCTGCCGGTGGAGGTCGACCGCGTCGTTCCATGGGTCGCCGCCGAGTAGGCGCGCCGTGCCCGAGTCGGCCTTCGCCACCCCCAGTAGTACCCGGATCGTCGTCGACTTTCCGGCCCCGTTGGGCCCGAGGAAGCCGTGCACCTCGCCCTCGCGCACTGTGAGCTGCAGGCCGTCGAGGGCCCGAACCGCACCGAAAGTCTTTGTCAGATTGCGGATTTCGATCGGCAAGTGATTGCTGTCAACTGGCATCAGAGTCTCCTTGTTCGGCTTGAGCGAGAAAGGCCTCGTACATATGGCTGTCGGTCATCAGACCGTCGGTGTAGAGCTCCAGGGCGGGTAACACCATGTCCCGGGCGTAGTCGCGAAGCACCGCGCGTAAATCCGTTGGGGTGTCGTGCATCTGGATGTACAGCAGGAACCCGCCGCCGCCGGTGATCGCCAAGTACTTGGACCGGGCTTTGGGATCCCGGCTGGGCTTCAGGATGCCGCTAGCGACCCCTTCGTCCAGGTAGCTCTCGGCGTTGTCCATCATCGTGCGCCAAAACGTTCTCGCGAGCTCACCACCGGCCTGCATGCTGCGCACCAAGTAGGCCATCAAGGGCGCGTACTCCTCGATCTCGGCCATCGCGGCGAACCAGGTTGCCGGGTCGCTGGAATTCATCGCCTCGGACTTACCGCCGCGAATCTCCTCGGCGACATAGTCGTCGCAGGCCTTACGCAGACCGTCTTTGGAACCGAAGTGGTGGATGACGAGCGCAGCGCTCACGCCGGCCGCCTCGGCGATCGAGCGCAGCCCGACGCTGAAGCCCTGCTCGCCGAACCGCTCGATCGCCGCGTCGCGGATCCGGGCCGCGGCGGTCAGATCGTCGACTGAACGCATGTTCAGAACGCTAAACACTCGTTCAGTCGGACGTCAAGGGGTAACCCGTTACGAATCCATACTCGAATTCCGGGAGGGGGCGTGCAATCAGTCGCGAACGGCGGCCAACAGGCCGTCGCCGAGCGGCACCAGGGCCGGCGTGAGCAGTTCGTTCTCGGCGATGAGCCGCGCCGCCTCGCGCACCGCGGCCACCTCCGCGTCGCGGGCCGCCGGATCACCGGCCCGGCCACCGGCCGCCGCGCCGTGCACGACGATCACGCCGCCGGAGCGCAGCAGCCTTACGCCTTCGACCACGTAGTCCGGCTGGTCGAGCGGGTCGGCGTCGATGAACACCAGGTCATAGGAGTCGTCGGCCAGCCGGGTCAGCACTTCCTGGGCACGGCCGCTGATCAGTCGGGTGCGCGACGGGCCGATGCTCGCGTCGGAGAAGGCCTCCTTGGCGATGCGCTGGTGCTCAGGCTCGATGTCGATCGTGGTCAGCACGCCGTCGTCGCTCATCCCGGACAGCAACCACAGGCTGCTGACGCCGGCGCCGGTGCCGACCTCGACGACGGCCTTTCCGCCGCTGAGTTTGGTCAGCAGGCTCAGCAGCGCCCCGACCGCCGGCGTTACCGCGCCGGCGCCGATGTCGGCGGCACGCTCGCGGGCGGCCAGCAGCACCGAATCCTCGGAGATCGAACCCTCGGCGTGCGCCGCGAGAGAGTCGGCCCGACTCGTCGTTGCTGGCTGGCCTGGTGTGCGGTCGGTCGTGGCCATGGCGTGAGCGTAAGTCCATCCTCTGCCGCGTGCTGTCAGGCGCGCCCGTCACCGGCGCCGCGACACGCTCGACGAATCGGTGTGATCTAAACGTAATGTGACCGATATGGCCAGCGTAACGGGGGTATCGGCGCCATTCTTAGTGAAAGCTCAGTGCGATCACATACCGCACACACGCCGATAGACGACGGTATCTCCCATGGAGCGTGGCGGCCGCTGGTCCGGGAATACATCCCGCTATCTTCGCGTTGCCCGCGGTGATGAACTGCCGAGCATTGACGGTAGCCTGAACCCGGAGGACTTGAACATCACCACACTGCTGAGCCCGTCCAGCATGTCGCACCCTGAGCAGTACCGCGACGCTGAGTGGGTCGAGCCCGCTGACGGGCCGTACGGGACCGCGGTCTTCGACGCGACCGGAGACAAGACGGCCATGCCGTCGTGGGATGAGCTGGTGCGTCAGCACGCCGACCGGGTCTACCGATTGGCGTATCGCCTATCCGGCAACCAGCACGATGCCGAGGACCTGACCCAGGAAACCTTTATCCGGGTTTTCCGGTCGGTGCAGAACTACCAGCCAGGGACCTTCGAGGGCTGGCTGCACCGCATCACCACCAACCTCTTCCTGGACATGGTCCGTCGTCGCGGCCGAGTCCGGATGGAGGCGCTGCCCGAGGACTACGACCGGGTGCCCGCAGACGAGCCGAACCCCGAAGAGATCTATCACGACGCGCACCTGGGTCCCGACCTGCAGGCGGCGCTCGATTCACTGCCGCCCGAATTCCGCGCCGCAGTCGTCTTGTGTGACATCGAGGGACTGTCCTACGAGGAGATCGGCGCCACGCTCGGCGTCAAGCTCGGGACCGTGCGCAGCCGCATCCACCGTGGACGGCAAGCGCTTCGGGACTATCTGGCGGCGCACTCGGACCACGCCGTTGCCGCCGAGGGCTAAGACACAACCCATCTGATCGGTGAGTTCTTTGGTGTTCGGCGTCGGTCAGCGCGCTACATTCGAGGTAGTGCCGCGAAAACACGACGTGATGCCGAGAGGAGTTGGTGATGGTCGAGCGGGGACATGTCTTCCGCCGAGCGTTCTCCTGGCTCCCCGCCCAATTCGCCTCGCAAAACGATGCGCCGGTGGGTGCTCCACGGCAATTCGGCTCGACCGAGCATCTGTCGATCGAGGCCATTTCTGCCTTTGTCGACGGTGAGCTTCGGATGAACGCTCACCTGCGCGCGGCGCATCACATCTCGCTCTGCCCGGAATGCGCCGCCGAAGTCGAGGGTCACCGTCACGCCCGCGAGGCGCTACGCGACTCCCACCCGATCAGAGTCCCCAGCACGCTGCTGGGATTGCTGTCGCAGATTCCGCACTGCCCGCCCGACGACGATGCGGGCGCTCAGCAGGGCGGCCAGCGGGAGACCCCCCGCGCACGGGGCAGCGCCGACCCGCCCCGCCCGCGGGGCAGCGCCGGCCCACCGCCGGACCGCGGCAGACCGCGCACGATGCGCGATCGATTCGCCGACGGCAACGGGCGTGATCGCCCAGAGCCTCGGTAGGGTGGACACCAGTTTGGCCAAGCCGGTGCGCGGCGCCGTGCTCGACTTCATAGCGCGCGTTTGCTAAGCGCTCGGAAGAGGATGACGTGAGCTCCGATCAAGACAACAACGGCGCCCCTCGGCTGGCGCCGCGACCCGTGTCTCGTCCGCCGGTCGACGCCGCATCGCGTCAGGCCTTCAGTCGTCCCGACGGTGTGCAGGGGTCATTCGTCGCCGAACGCGTCCGGCCGACGAAGTATCGCGACGCCGGGGATTTCACCCCGCATGACGAACCCGCCGACCCGGTCCTTTCGGAGGCCTTCGGTCGTCCGTTCCCCGGGGCCGATTCGCTGCAGCGCCACCCCACCGACGCGGGCGCGCTCGAGGACGGCAAGAACAAGGATGAATTCGAAGACCCCGAGGACCCCTGGCGCGATCCCGGCGCGGCCGCGGCTCTAGGTGAGCCGGCGGTAGCGCGCGCCGGTGCCCACGGGCCTGACGTCGCGCAGGGCCGGCTCGGAGTGCGTGACGTGTTGTTCGGCGGGCGGGTGTCGTATCTGGCGCTGTCGGTGCTTGCCGTGCTGGCGCTGCTGATCGGTTTGGTCGGCGGCGTGGTCGGACGCAAGACCGCGGAGGTCGTCGAGGCGTTCACCACCTCCAAGGTGAACCTGTCGACCGACGGCAACCGCGAAGCCCCGGCCGGCCGGTTCGCCAAAGTGGCTGCCGCGGTTGCTGATTCGGTGGTCACCATCCAGTCGGTCAGCGATCAAGAGGGCATGCAGGGGTCCGGCTTCGTGGTCGACGGCCGCGGGTACATCGTCACCAACAACCACGTCATCTCCGAAGCGGCCAACAACCCGAGCCAGTTCAAGACCACGGTGGTGTTCAACGACGGCAAGGAAGTGCCCGCCAACCTGGTCGGCCGCGACCCGAGGACCGACCTGGCCGTGCTCAAGGTGGACAACGTCAACAACCTGACGGTCGCCAAGCTCGGCGACTCCGACAAGGTCCGTGTCGGCGACGAGGTGCTGGCCGCCGGTGCGCCGCTGGGTCTGCGCAGCACCGTCACGCACGGCATCATCAGCGCGCTGCACCGCCCAATCCCATTGTCGGGGGAGGGTTCTGATACCGACACGGTGATCGACGCCATCCAGACCGACGCCTCGATCAACCACGGAAACTCCGGTGGTCCGCTGATCGACATGGACTCGCACGTCATCGGTATCAACACCGCCGGCAAGTCGTTGTCCGACAGCGCCAGCGGGCTGGGTTTCGCGATCCCGGTCAACGAGGCGAAAATCGTCGCGCAGACGTTGATCAAGGACGGCAAGATCGTGCACCCGACATTGGGTCTGAGCGCGCGGTCAGTGAGCAACGCGATCGCGCAGGGTGCACAGGTCGCCAACGTCAAGGCCGGCGGCCCCGCCGAGAAGGGCGGCATCCTCGAGAACGACGTGGTGGTCAAGGTCGGCAACCGCGGAGTGGCCGACGCTGACGAGTTCGTTGTCGCGGTGCGGCAATTGACCGTCGGGCAGCCCGCGCCGGTCGAGGTGGTCCGAGACGGACGTCACGTCACGCTCACAGTGACCCCGGGTCCGGACGGCGGCTAATGTTCGCCAACGTCGGCTGGGGCGAACTCCTGGTCCTCATGGTGGTCGGGCTGGTGGTCCTGGGCCCTGAACGCCTGCCGGGTGCGATCCGGTGGACGTCCTCCGCCTTGCGCCAAGCCCGCGACTACCTCAGCGGAATGACGACGCAACTGCGTGAGGACATGGGCCCCGAGTTCGACGATCTGCGCGAGCCGCTGTCCGAGCTGAACAAGCTGCGCGGCATGACGCCGCGCGCCGCGCTGACCAAGCACCTGTTCAACGGCGACGAATCGCTGTTCACCGGCAATTTCGATCACCCGATAGTCAAAACACCGGAAAATGTTGTGGCTCAGCCGGTTACAGAGGCGAAGACGGAGCAGACCGTCGCCGGGCCGGCGCCGTTCGACACCGACGCCACCTGAGCTCAGCGTCGACTGGTATCCAGTCCCAGTGACATACCGGCCAATCCGCGTCGCCGTGCCGACAGCGTGTCCGCGATGCTGCGTAGCTCCGTGCCGACCGGGGAGTCGGGGGCGCTGAGCACCACCGGAAGCCCGGCATCGCCGGCGGTAACCAGCGCAGGGTCCAACGGGATCTGACCGAGCAGCGGCACGTCCACACCCATTGCGCGGGTGAGCCGTTCGGCGACCCGCGCGCCGCCGCCTTCGCCGAACACCCGCATCGTCGAGCCGTCCGGCAGCAGTAATCCGGACATGTTCTCCACCACGCCGACGACGCGCTGGCGGGTCTGCAGTGCGATGCTGCCCGCGCGTTCGGCGACCTCGGCCGCGGCCAGCTGAGGCGTTGTCACCACGATGATTTCGGCGTTCGGGATCAACTGAGCGATCGAGATCGCGATGTCGCCGGTACCCGGTGGCAGGTCGAGCAGCAGCACATCGAGGTCGCCCCAGTACACGTCGGCCAGAAACTGTTGCAAGGCCCGGTGCAGCATCGGCCCACGCCACACGACGGGCGTGTTGCCCTCAGTGAATTGGGCGATGGAGATGACCTTCACCTCGTGCGCGATCGGCGGCAGGATCATCGACTCCACCTGGGTGGGCCGGTCGGTGGTTCCCATCATGCGCGGGATCGAGTGGCCGTGGATGTCGGCGTCGAGCAACCCGACCGACACCCCGCGCGTGGCCATCGCCGCGGCCAGGTTGACCGTCACCGTCGACTTACCCACGCCGCCCTTGCCGGAGGCGACGGCGTACACCCGGGTCAGCGATCCGGACTGGGCGAACGGGATGACGGGCTCGCGGGAGTCCCCGCGCAACTGCTTGCGCAGTTCGGTGCGCTGCTCGTCGTTCATCACGTCCAGGCTGACCTTCACCGTGCCGGTGCCCGGCACGTCGGCGACGGCCTGGCGCACGCGGTCGCTGATTTCGGTCTTCTTCGGGCACGCCGAGGTGGTCAGGTAGATCTCGACGTGGACGTCGCCGCCAGGGCCTACCTCGACCCCTTTGACCATCCCGAGTTCGGTGATGGGGCGGCGGAGTTCTGGATCAATAACCTTGGCCAGCGCGGTGCGTACGTCTGCAGTCGGATCGGACATCATCGCCGAGTGTAGTGCGGTGACGACGTGGGCCGGGACGGCCCGGTCAGGCGGGGGGAGCCGACTGCGGGGCGGCGGGTTGTCCAGCCGGCGCGGCGGGAGCAGGCTGGGCGGCGGGCGCAGGCTGGGCGGCGGGCGCAGGCGCCGGAGCGGCGGGCGGTGGAACCTGGGCGGGCGGGGCCACCGGCGGCGGCGGGACCGGTGGAGCAGCCGGCGGTGGAGCAGCCGGCGGCGGGGCTGGTGGCACACCCAACGGGGCGGGCGGCATGCCCGCCGGGGTCGGCGGCGCGTTGAACACCTGCTGAGGCCCGCTGGTGTCGCCGCTGATGCAGATCACCGTGCACGAGGGACCCGGCCGCTGCGTCGACCACGGCTGCGGGCCGTTGCTTGGGCCCCCGCTGAGGTCGATCAGCGGCATCTGGGCCAGCGGGTCGGTCGACGGCAAGCCGTGCATGTTCATCGGCAGGTTCGGCCCGAGGCCTTCGGCATTCTCCAAGTGCGCGTCGCCCAGCGGCGGTGCGGGCCCGGTGAGCGGCGGCAGGTCGACCGGAACGACGCCGGTGGCGTAGGCCGCGGCCCAGCCCAGCACGTTCTGGGCGTACGGCATCGAGTTGTTGTAGCGCAGGATCGACGACAACACCTGCGACTGGTCGCGCAGGTTCAGCCCGCCGCTGCACAGGTATCGAGCCGCGGCCAGGGTGGCGTCGTACAGGTTCTGCGGATCGGCCACGCCGTCGCCGTCGCCGTCGGAAGCATAGTGCGCCCAGGTGCCGGGCAGGAACTGCATCGGTCCCATCGCACGGGCATAAGCGACCCGTCCGGTCGCGGTGGCTTGGACGATGACCTCGTTGCCGGGCAGCGTTCCGTCCAGGGTCGGCCCGTAGATCGGTCGTATCGCGGTGCCGCGCGCATCGGTGGCGCCGCCGTTGGCGTGCCCGGACTCGATGCGCCCGATCCCGGCCAGCAGGTTCCAGCTGATGCCGCAGCCGGGGTCGGCGGTGGCCATCATCCGTTCCGCGTTGCGGTAGGCGTTCAGCGCCATCCCCGGAATCCCCAGCGCGCCAGGTGTATTCACCACACCTGTCGGTGGGGGAGCCGACGCCGCGGCCGCCGCGATGTGGAAACCGATCTTCGGGTGCTCGACGGCGATCACCAGTGGGCCGGTCGGGTCGGTGGAGGCGCGCGCGACCGCGGCAACCGGGGTGATGGCGGCATCGCGCAGCGTCGACTTGGTCAACGGGAACGGCGGTGCGCCGGCGCCGTCGACGCTGGCATAGATCAGGCAGGCGATCATCGCCACACCGAATGCCGGGCTCCGGGCCGTGCCGGTCAGAGCTTCCTGGACACTCGTCTTCACCGTCTGGGCAGTCGACGTGACGGCCGCGGCTGCAGCCGGAATCCTGACGGCGTCGGCCGCGCGAACCACCAGATTGCCCGCCGACGACGCGGCATTGACGATGGGACCAGGAATTTTGGGGACGCGAAGGATCGCCTTCTGCGTCTTTGCAAGGACGGGACGTAAGCCCATGCGTCCCTCTACCCGCACTCGACCTGCCTAGTTCTCGAGGGTTGTGGGACCCGCGGCACCGCGTGGGCCTCGTGAACTACGTCACCATACATAACACCGGTGACTCCAGTGACAACAATGGCGGAGTCTCTGCCTGTGAAAACACGGCTGATAGCCAGCTGTGTCAATTAGACGACGCGGCGTGTCGATCCACATCGCCGTCGGTGTCTTTGGGGGCAGGCTGAACCTCGCCCAAGTGCCGGTCTTCGAGTAGTACGCGCAGGTCTTCCAGCTCGCGGCGCAGGTAGTCCCCGGTCTTGGCGACATCGCCGATCGCCAGCCGCAGCGCGGCCAATTCGCGGGCCAGATATTCGGTGTCGGCCTTGGTCTCTTCGGCTCGCCGTCGATCCTGTTCGAGCGTGACGCGGTCACGGTTCTCCTGGCGGTTCTGGGCCAGCAAAATCAGCGGCGCGGCGTAGGCCGCCTGGGTGGAAAACGCCAGGTTGAGCAGGATGAACGGATAGGGGTCCCAGCGCAGGCTGACCGCGAAAACGTTCAGCAGGATCCACACCACCACGATGATGGTCTGAATCAGCAAATAGCTGCCGGTGCCGAAGAAGCGGGCGATCGACTCGGTGAATGCGCCGACGGCGTCGGAGTCCAACCGCGGTCGTGACAGTCGCGAGATGCGCGGCGTGTAGAGCCGCGATCGCGGTGCCGACTTGCTCATCACCGGCCTCCCGCGGTGTTCAGCGCCGGATCTTCGGTGGTATCCCGCCAGTCGTGCGGCAACAGAT
>NZ_DASXHW010000003.1:0-21988 GCF_036488105.1 Mycobacterium sp.
CGGCGCACCCGGGAGCGCGGCGACCACCCGGACCTCGCGGACGCCTTCGACGCGCCACCGACCTTCCTCAACCACGTGGTGTCGCCGCAGCGCCGGTTCGCTACCGCCGCACTTCGGCTGGCCGACGTCAAGGCGACCGCAAAAGCCCTCGGCATCACGCTCAATGACCTGATTCTGGCGACTGCGGCCGGGGGGCTACGGGAGCTGTTGCTGCGTTACGACGGCAAGGCCGACCGTCCGATCATCGCGTCGGTACCGACCGCCACCGACAAGTCCGAGCGGGTGACCGGCAACGAGATCAGCGGCCTGTCGATTTCGCTGCCGGTGCATGTCGCCGACCCGGCCGAACGCGCGCAGCTGGTCGCGCTGGCGACCAAGATCGCCAAGGAGGATCACGAGATCCTCGGGCCACGGCTGTACGGGCAGATTATGGGCTACCTACCGACGGCGGTCGCCCCGGCGGCATTCCGGTGGCTGGGGCAGCGCAACGCACCGAACAAGATGATGAACGTCGCGGTGTCCAGTGTGGTCGGGCCCCGGGAGCGCGGCCACTTCGGCGGCGCCCCGGTCAGCGAGATCTACTCGACGGGTGTGCTGTCACCCGGAGCTCCGGTCAACATCACGGTGTGGAGCTATGTCGACCAGCTCGGCATCGCGGTGCTCACCGACGACGAGACCTTCAAGGACCCACATGAGGCAACCGATGCGCTGACTGCGGCATTCAGCGAACTACGTAGCGCCGCAGGGTTTTCGGTCGGTAACAGCACGGTCGGCTTGATGGCCGAGCACGCGCTGCGTTAGCCGCGGCTCAAGCCGCGAGGACGGCGTCCAGCGCGGAATAGAACAGGCCCAGCCCGTCGTCAGACGGCCCGGTCAACGCTCCGATTGCGTGCTCGGGGTGCGGCATCAGCCCGACGACACGACCGTTGGCCGAGCTGACTCCGGCGATGTCGCGCAGCGAACCGTTGAGGTTGTCGTGGTAGCGAAACACCACGCGGCCTTCACCTTCCAACTCGTCGAGCACGTCGGCGGAGGCCACGTAGCGGCCCTCGCCGGACTTCAACGGGATCAGCAGATCGGCGTCGGCCTCGAACCGAGACGTCCACGCGGTCGACGTCGATGCCACCTTCAGCCACACGTCGCGGCAGACGAAATGCAAACCGGCGTTGCGGGTGAGCGCCCCGGGCAGCAGTCCGGCCTCGCAGAGCACTTGAAAACCGTTGCAGATTCCCAACACCGGCAATCCGCGGTCTGCAGCAGCGACGACTTCCCCCATTACCGGGGCGAATTTGGCGATGGCGCCGCAGCGCAGGTAGTCGCCGTAGGAGAACCCGCCGGGCACCACCATCGCGTCGACACCCTTGAGATCGGCGTCGGCGTGCCACAGGCTGACCGCCTCGGCGCCGACGGCACGCACTGCGCGGGCAGCGTCCACGTCGTCGAGCGTTCCGGGAAAGGTGATGACGCCGATACGCGTCGTCACTGCGGTTCTCGGCTTACGGTCCAGTCTTCGATCACGGTATTGGCCAGCAGCGACTCGGCGATCTCAGCCAACGCCGAGTCATCGACGCTGTCGTCCACTTCGAGCTCAAACCGCTTGCCCTGCCGAACATTTGAGATACCGGCATGTCCAAGCCGGCCCAGTGCGCCGACGATCGCCTGGCCCTGCGGGTCGAGAATCTCACCCTTGGGCATTACGTGCACAACCACCCGGGCCACCCACACTCCTCCTACTGTCTTGGCTGCTCGGCGCCAACTCTACCGGTCGGCACCCCGGCCGTCGTGCTAGCACGAGCCAAGGTAGGCGGCGCACAGCGACGAGGATATGGCGTCCAGCACCTGAGCGTCGGAGATGATCGGCCAGGGCAGCTGGACCGGGTCTGACGCCCACAGAGTCAGCTCGCTGATCGTGCTGTTTTCCGGGTGTGCCACCAGGTAGGTGTGCATGATCACCGGCCCGCTGACCACGGCGGACAGCCGGTTCGGCTCGTCGATGGTCACCGACGGCGACTCGCCGGAGACCCCCAGTTGGCAGCCGCGCAACGCCGCCGCGGCGATGTCGAACACCGATGTCGCGCTCTGGCCGCCGCGTGCGGTGTCACCCCGCCAGTGCACCACCTCGGCCCGCAGCTGCCATTGGCCCGGGGGTTTATCCACCGCAACCCGGCTCGCAACCGCGAAGTTGCGGGTGTCCTGCGGGAAGGCCGGCGTCGCGCACACCTCCTCGAACCGGAACCGGGGCGTCGCGCCACCCGTCATGGGCACGGCCGACCCGGCCGGCGACGGCCAATGGTAGGTGGCGTTCAGTGGTATTGCGGACGAGGTGATCCAGGCCGTGCCGGGAATCTTGTCGCACACCGGCGGACAGGTCTCCGGGTCCGCGACGGCGAAACCGGACGACGACACGCATGCCAGAAGCAGGCCGCCCGCGATCAGCGCCGCCGCCAAGACTAGGCGCATGCCAGGGCCCCCACAAGCGCACAATCGTAGACATGCAACTCACGCATTTCGGCCATTCCTGCGTACTCGCCGATTTCGGCCACACCACGGTGCTGTTCGACCCGGGAAATTTCTCGCATGGCTTCGAGGGCATCACCGGCCTATCCGCGATCGTGATCACCCATCAGCACCCCGACCACGTGGATCAAGAGCGACTGCCCGCCCTGCTGGACGGCAATCCGGGCGCCGCGCTCTACGCCGATCCGCAGACCACCGAGCAGCTGAGCGTGCCGTGCCGCGCGGTGCACGTCGGCGACGAACTGTCGGTCGGCGAGCTGACCATCCGCGCGGTCGGTGGCCGGCACGCCGTCATCCACCCGGAAATCCCTGTGATAGATAACATCTCGTACCTCGTCGGCGACGGCGAGCACCCCGCACGCTTCATGCATCCCGGCGATGCGCTGTTCGTTCCGGACGAGCCGGTCGACGTCCTCGCCACGCCGGCTGCCGCACCCTGGATGAAGATCTCCGAGGCGGTGGATTACCTGCGGGCAGTGGCGCCGACCCACGCGGTACCCATCCACCAGGCCGTCATCGCCCCGGAGGCGCGCGGTATCTACTACGGGCGACTCAGCGAGATGACTAGCGCAGGCTTCCAGGTGCTGCCTGAAGAAACCGCGGTTACCTTCTAGGGCCTGGTCACCTTCTAGCCCGGCGCCGAGAATGCGGCTGGGCGCCTTCTCGTGGTCGAGAGTGCGGCTGGCCGCGGTCTCGGGGAGTTAGCCGATGTCGCCGGCCGCACCGCGGCCCGCGGCGCGACCGGAGAAGATGCAGCCGCCCAGGAACGTTCCCTCCAGCGCCCGGTAGCCGTGCACACCGCCGCCGCCGAATCCGGCCACCTCGCCGGCCGCGTACAGCCCGTCGAACGGAGTTCCGTCGGCCTTGAGTACTCGTGAATCCAGGTCGGTTTCTAAGCCGCCCAACGTCTTTCGGGTCAAGATGTGCAGCTTGACCGCGATCAGCGGCCCGGCCTTCGGATCGAGCAGGGGATGCGGAGGGACGACTCGGCCCATCTTGTCGCCCAGATACTCACGGGCAGCGCGGATCGCGGTGATCTGGCCGTCCTTGGTGAATTTGTTCACCACCTCGCGGTCGCGGGCCGTGACCTCGTCGGCAACCGTCGCATAGTCCAGCGCCGCCACATCGGGCAGGGCGTTCATCGCCGACACCAAGTCGCGCAATGAGTGTGCGGTGACAAAGTCGACTCCCTTGTCGACGAAGGCCTGCACCGGGCCGGGCGCGCCGGATCCGGCCCGCGACGCCAGCAGCTGTCGCACGCTGCGCCCGGTCAAGTCAGGGTTCTGTTCCTGACCGGACAAGCCGAATTCCTTGCCGATGATCTTGGCGTTCAACACAAACCAGGTGTAGTCGAAGCCCGACTTCGCGATGTACTCCAGCGTTCCGAGGGTGTCGAAGCCTGGGTACAACGGCACCGGCAACCGCTTGCCGGCGCCGTCCAGCCACAGCGATGACGGCCCGGGGATGATCCGGATGCCGTGCATCGGCCAGATCGGGTCGTAGTTGGTGATGCCCTCGGTGTAGTGCCACATCCGGTCCCGGTTGATCACCCGGGCGCCGGTCTTCTCGGTGATCGCGATCATCCGGCCGTCGACATGCGCGGGGACGCCGGCGAGCATCCGTTCGGGGGCCCGGCCCATCCGGGTCGGCCAGTTCGCCCGTACCATATCGTGGTTGCCGCCGATACCACCGCTGGTGACGATCACCGCCTGAGCACGAAATTCAAACTCCCCGATCCCTTTTCGCGACGACTCGACGCCGCGCGCTTCGGACGACGGCTCCAGCACAGTGCCCCGAACCCCGGTCACCGCCGCGCCCTCGACGATCAGCTCGTCAACCTGATGCCGGGGGGCGAACCGCACTTTCGGATGCTCGACCAGCCGGCGCGCGAAAATCTCGACGATCGCCGGCCCGGTTCCCCAGGTGATGTGAAAGCGCGGAACTGAGTTGCCGTGCCCTTGCGCGCCGTAGCCGCCGCGCTCGGCCCAGCCGACCAGCGGGAAGATCTTCAATCCCCGGGCGCGCAGCCAGCTACGCTTCTCGCCTGCCGCGAAATCGACGTAGGCGTGCGCCCACTGCCGTGGCCAGTAGTCTTCCTGGCGGTCGAATGCCGCGGTACCAAGCCAATCCTGCAGCGCGAGTTCGTGACTGTCGTGCACACCCAGCCGACGTTGCTCCGGGCTGTCGACGAAGAACAAGCCGCCGAACGACCAGAACGCCTGCCCGCCGAGGTTGGCGCCGTTCTCCTGGTCCAGGATCAGCACCCGTTTGCCGCGATCCACCACCTCGCAGGCGGCCACCAGGCCGGCCAGGCCCGCCCCGACGATGATGACATCAGCTTGGGTATCGCTCATGGCGCTACACAGTAGCGACCGGAGAGGTCAGGCTGCGTCGCGAACGGCCTGATCGGCCCGCCACTGGTACACGGTGGGTTCGCAGCCGTGCAGCAGCCCCAGATCCACCGAGTCCAGCATCGCCTGCAGCGGGCCGGGTTTGCGCAGGTGACTCGCCGCGACCGCGACCCGGACGACGCCATCGCGGCGCGCGACGCGCTCGGCCGACAACACCAACATCCGGCACCACCACGGCTCGGACAGGAATCCTTCGCCGATGCCGAGTACCCGTGCCCGCACCGTCGTTTGCCGGACCAGGTCGGTGATCTCGTGCAGATCGGCGAGAAGACGGAACCCGTTGCGCGGCAATGCAATAACTGTTCCAGGCGAAGCGGTCCATCTCGGCGCCGCGAAGAGCCGGGTGCGCAGTCCGAGATGTTCGAGCACCCGGTCTGCGGCCATCAGGCGCAAATTCGCCTCGTGGGCAGGCAGCGTGGCGAACTCACCGCGACGCTTTTTGGTCGCCGCGTCGTCGTATCCGTTCAGCAGGATCGCGTCGCCGACGGCACGTCGGCCTGCCAGCCACTCGACGGTGACCAGATCCTGATCCAACCGGTAGCCGCCCTTCAACCGCGGGGCCACCAGTAACGACACCGGTACAGACCGGTTGTCCATTTTCTCGCAGAATTCGGCGACGTCGTCCAATGTGCGTTCGCAAATCCCGGAGACCGAAACGATCAACTTCCCAGACACACCACAATTTTGACGACGTCAGATGTCCAGATAGTGACATACACGCGGACAGCAAGCGTCAGTTCGACGCGCCGACCGGCTAATTCGGTAGCACAGCCTCGACCGCCGCGATCACCTCAGGCGCATCAGGCACCGTTTGCGGACGGAATCGGTTGACCACTTCTCCGCCCGGTGCGACCAGGAACTTTTCGAAGTTCCACTGCACGTCACCGGCCTCGCCGGCGGCGTCAGGCGTCTTGGTCAATTCGGTGTAAAGGGGGTGCCGGCCCGGCCCGTTGACCTCGGTCTTGGCCAAAAGCGGAAACGTCACACCATAAGTGGTCGAACAAAAGGTCTGGATTTCTTCTGCGGTGCCCGGCTCTTGGCCCATGAATTGATTGCACGGAACTCCGAGAACGGTCAGGCCGCGCTCGGCGTAATCGCGCGCGAGCTGCTCCAGAGCGGCGTATTGCGGCGTCAGACCACATTTCGAGGCGACATTGACAACCAGCACGGCGCGGTCGTTGTAGTCGGCCAGCGACAGTGAACCGCCATCGAGGCCGGTCAAAGCGATCTCGGTCACAGTCATACCCGGAGGCTACCCGAGGACATTTTGATCAGCTAGCTACTTTCTCGTTAGTCTGGTGTCCATGGTTTCTCGTGCGGTACCGACGGCCAACGACGAACCCGCGGCCGACGAGCTCGCCGAGTACCCGGATTCGCTGGACGCCGGCCTGCTGCGCATCGCCGGTGTCTGCATTCTCGCCTCGGTGATGGCGCTGCTGGACGGCACGGTCGTCAGCGTCGCGCAGCGCACGTTCATCGCGGAGTTCGCCTCCACCCAGGCCGTCGTCGCATGGACGATCACCGGCTACACGCTCGGGCAGGCCACCGTGATTCCACTGGCCGGCTGGGCAGCAGACCGATTCGGCACCAAGCGGCTTTTCATGGGTGCGGCTTTGTGGTTCACCTTGGCATCGCTGCTATGCTCGATGGCGTCAAACATTAGCCAGCTCATCGCATTTCGAGTCATCCAAGGCTTTGGCGGCGGGATGCTGGTGCCGCTGACCCTGATCATCCTGACGCGCGAGGCCGGCCCGAGACGGCTCGGCAGGTTGATGGCGGTGCTCGGTATCCCGATGCTGCTTGCCCCGATGTGCGGGCCGGTCCTCGGTGGCTGGCTGATCAGCGCTTACGGCTGGCAGTGGATCTTCCGGATCAACCTGCCGGTCGGCGTCATCCTGATAGTGCTCGCGGCATTGATCTTTCCGAGGGATCGTCCGCGCCCATCGGAGGCCTTCGACTTCGTCGGGATGCTGTTGCTGTCACCGGGCTTGGCGACACTGCTGTTCGGGATCTCCTCGGTGCCTCGGCGTGACAGTTTCACCGACAATCATGTGTGGATACCGGGGTTCATCGGAATCGCTTTGATCACGGCGTTTGTTCTGCACGCGCTGCACCGCGCCGACCACCCGCTCATCGACTTGGCGCTGTTCAAGAATCGGGCGGTGACGCTGTCCAACTCCGCGATGTTCGCGTTCTCCGTTGGGTTTTTCGGCGCGGTCCTGGTGATTCCCAGTTATCTCCAGCAATTGCTGCATGAAACTCCGCTGCAGTCCGGCCTGCAGCTGATCCCGCAGGGGCTTGGCGCGATGCTGACCATGCCGCTGGCCGGCACCTTGATGGACAAACGCGGACCCCGCAATGTCCTGCTGGTCGGGATCGCTGCGATCACCACCGGGTTGACCGTATTCGCCTATGGCGCATGGCAACAAGCGGAATATCTGCCAATCCTGATGGTGGGATTGGTCATCACCGGCATCGGCCTGGGCTGCACCCTGACACCGCTGTCCGGATCGGCGGTACAGACGTTGGCTCCCCACGAGGTGGCGCGCGGGTCGACACTGCTCAGTGTCAATCAACACGTCGCCGTTGCGGTCGGCACCGCGTTGATGTCAGTGATCTTGACCAGTCAGTTCAATCGCAGCGAAACCATCAGCACCGCAGAAAAACTCGGGATCCTGCGAGGCAAATTCGGAAAGCATGGTCCACCGGTGCCGGTGCACCATGACGTGTCCGCTGATTTCACCATCCGGCTGATGCACGACCTCACCCATGCCTACACACTCGTCTTGGTGGTGTCGATCGTCGTTGTCGCGCTGACGCTGCTGCCGGTGGCGTTCCTGCCCAATAAGCCACCGCCGCCCGGCCGACGCCAGACCCCCGTGCCCGTCTGACAACGGGGCACTACTCCTCGAACAACATCATGGCGATCCGCTCGACGGTCGTCATCGGATCGGTGGCCTTCAGCTCAGGGTTCACTGCGTCATTCAGCCAGAGCATCGAAAACCCGTGCACCAGTGACCAAGCCGCGAGTTGTGCACCGCGCGGATCCGACTGGGCGTGTCGGTCCGGCAGTGACGCGACGCCGCGGGACAGCTCGTCCCCGGCGGCCGCTTCGGCGGCCACCAACTCCGGGTTCGACGGGTCGAGCAATGACTTGTCGAACATCACCCGGTAGTGGCCCGGATGCTCGATAGCGAACCGCACATACGCCGATGCTGCATCCAGGAATCGCGGGCGAGCCTCCGCGAGGGCGATGGCCAGCAGTCCGAAACCCTGGGCGGCCAGCGCGGTAAACAAACCCCGACGATCGGTGAAGTGGTGTGCCGGCGCGGCGTGCGACACCCCCGCCTCACGCGCCAACTCGCGAAGCGACACCCCGTCGGCGCCCCGTTGCGCCACCAGACGCGCGGCCTCAGTGAGAATCGCAGCCCGCAGATCGCCGTGATGGTAGGTCGGACGGTCCATAGCGGCAGCATAACGTACTAACTTGACACTGCCTAGTTCGCAGTCGTACGCTCAGCCGCAGAACTTGTCAGTGTCTAGATTGGAGAAGAAGAGATGGCTCCGTCGATTGCGTTGCTAACCGGGGGCGTGGCCGCCCGGATCGCGGGCTGGCTCGGCGTCGACTACGTCGACACTTGGGTCAAGGCGATCGCCGTCGGCCTGGCCGCGATGTTCGTGTTGACCGGCGTGGCGCACTTCGCCCCGCCACTGCGCGGCAGGCTGATCGCGATCGTGCCGCCGCGACTGCCGGCGCCGGGATTGCTGGTCAGCTTCACCGGGGTGCTGGAATTCCTCGGCGCGGTGGGCCTGTTGGTTCCGGCTACCCGGATTGCGGCCGCCGTCTGCCTGCTGCTGTTGATGCTGGCGATGTTTCCGGCCAACATCTACGCGGCCCGGATGCCCAACCCGCCAAAGTCGATGACGACCCGGCTACCCCTGCGCACCGCTGAGGAGATCGTCTACCTGGCCGCTGCCGTAGTGGTCGCGATCGGCGGCAGCTAGCAGCCAGGCATATTGGTAGGCGGTCTCTTTCCAGCGCTCGTAGCGCCCGCTGATACCACCGTGGCCGGCGGTCATCTGGGTCTTCAACAGCACCGGATTGCCCTCAGTCTTGGTGTGCCGCAGCGCCGCCACCCATTTCGCAGGCTCGACATAGTAGACCCTGGTGTCGTGCAGCGAGGTCATCGCGAGTATGGCCGGATACTTCTGCGGCGCGACATTCTCGTACGGCGAGTACGATTTCATGTAGTGGTAAACATCGCTGTCGCTCAACGGGTTTCCCCATTCATCCCACTCGGTGACGGTCAGCGGTAACGACGGATCCAGGATCGTGGTCAGCGGGTCGACAAACGGCACCTGCGCCAGAATTCCGGCAAAAAGATCGGGCGCCATGTTGGCCACCGCGCCCATGAGTAGGCCACCCGCACTACCACCCAGGGCCACCAACTGCTGCGGGCGGGTCAGCCCGGTGTCCACCAGATGCTGTCCAACGGATACAAAGTCGGTGAAGGTGTTCTTCTTCTCCAGTAGCTTGCCGTGTTCGTACCACAGCCGGCCCATTTCACCACCGCCGCGCACGTGTGCGACGGCGAACACCATGCCGCGGTCCAACAGCGACAGCCGCGCGATGGAAAAGCGCGGATCCTCGCAGATCTCGTAGGCGCCATAGCCGTAAACCAAAGCCGGGGCCGGGAATTCGATACCGGCGCGGTGGACGATCGAGATCGGGATCTTGGTGCCGTCGGCCGCCTGCGCCCAATCGCGGCGTTCGACGTAATCCTCGCGGCGGTAATCTCCCAACACCGGTTGCTCGCGCAACAGCGTGCGATCGCCGGTGACCAGATCCAGGTCGTATATGCGCACCGGGGTGACAAACGACCCCGCACCGACCCGCAGCTTGGGCGAATTCCAATTCGGGTTCGCGCCCAGCCCGGCCGACATCAGCTCGGAGTCGAACCCAATCTCCTCGGCATGTCCGTAGTCGTTGTCAGCTACGGGCCACAACTGGATTCGCGGTAGTGCCTCGCCACGGTAGCTGACCACCAAGTGCCCGGCGAACGCGTCGACACCGTCCAGTCGCACATCGTCACGGTGATCTATCAGTGTGCGCTGCGCCGTGGGATTATCGACCGGCGCCTCCACCAGCGTGAAGTTCACCGCATTGTCGTTGTGCAGGATCAAGAAACGATCCTGCCCTCCGACGATCGCGTGCTCCACCGAATACTCGATGCCGTCGCGGCGGGGCAACACGGTGACGAACTCTGCATGCGGATCCGCGGCGTCGGCGTAGCGGACCTCCGAGGTGATCGCCGATCCCGCCGCGATCAGCACGTACGCGTCGCTACGCGTTCGGCCCACCGCGAGCCAAAACTTCTCGTCGGCTTCGTGATACACCTTCTCGGCGGGTAGGCCGGACGCAAGGCGATGGCGCCACACCGTATCGGGACGCCATGCCGCATCGAGGGTGATGTAGTAGACGGTTCGGTTGTCGGTGGCCCAGGTTGCCCCCGCACCGATGCCGACGATCTCGTCGGGGTACTGCTCTCCGGTACGAAGATTCCTGAACCGCAACGTATAACGCTCGTCGCCGACCACGTCGACGGAGTAGGCCAGCACATTTCCGTCGGGGCTGACGCTGGCGGCGCCCAGCGAGAAGAAGTCATGCCCTTCGGCTTCGACGTTCTCGTCGAGCAGCACCTGCTCGCCGGGAATCTCGGTGTGCTCGTCGAAGACCGGCGGATTCCAGTCGGTTGGATCGCTTACGGCGCAGCGACATTGGACACCGTACTGCTTGCCTTCGAAGCTGCGAGCGTAGTACCACCAGTCGCCGCGCCGGACCGGTACCGACAGGTCGGTTTCCTTGGTGCGAGCTTTGATCTCGTCGAAGATGCGCTGCCGCAACGGTTCGAGCTGAGCGGTCATCTGGTCGGCGTAGTCGTTCTCGGCCTCCAGGTAGGCGAGCACTTCGGGACTCGACTTGTCGCGCAGCCATTCGTACGGATCGATGAACACGTCGCCGTGGAACTCTCGCCGAGAGTCGACCCGTTTGGCGATCGGCGGTTGAGCGGTATCGGTCATGCGCTCGGACCGATCCATTCGTCGAAGCGCAGTCCGGAGATCCGTTCGTAGGCCTCGACGTAACGAGCCCTGGTGGCATCGATGATGCTGTCCGGAAGCCGTGGTGGCGGCTTGGATCCGCCGCGATCCCAGCCCGACTCGGGACCGGTCAACCAGTTGCGGACGAACTGCTTGTCGAAGCTGTTCTGCACCTCACCGACGCGGTAATCGGCCGCAGGCCAGTAGCGCGACGAGTCGGGGGTGAAGACCTCGTCCGCCAGCACCAGGTTGCCGTTTGCGTCGACGCCGAACTCGAATTTGGTGTCGGCGATGATGATTCCCTTTCGGAGAGCGTGGTCGGCCGCCTGAACGTAAGTCTGCAAAGTGCGGTCACGCAACTGGTTGGCCCGCACTCCACCGACCATTTCGATGACCTTGGCGAACGAAATATTCTCGTCGTGTTGTCCAAGTTCAGCTTTCGTCGCGGGGGTGAACAACGGCGACGCGAACCTGCTGGCCTCGACGAGGCCCGGCGGCAGGGTGATGCCACAGACTTTGCCGTTCTGCTGGTAGTCCAGGAGTCCCGAGCCGGTGAGATACCCGCGGGCGACACACTCCACAGGCATCATGTCGAGCTCATGCACCACCAGCGCCCGGCCCAGGACTTCGTCGGGGATGCGCGGGTCGTCCGGTGGTCCGGCCAGATGGTTGGGCGCCTCGACGAGATCGAAGAAGAACACGCTCATCGCGGTCAAGATGCGTCCCTTATCGGGGATCACACTGTCGAGTACATAGTCGAATGCCGAGATCCGGTCAGTCGCGACGAACAACAAGTGACCGTCGTCGATGCGGTACAGCTCCCGGACTTTGCCACTGGCCAGGTGCTGATAGTCGGACAGAGCGGGACGCATCGAGACAGCCTAGCCGGGCGACGATGCGGGTCCGAAGGGCTTGAGGAGAAGTCGGGCAAATTCCACCGAGCGGTCGGCGTAACGACGACCTACAGACCGACCATGTGTTGGGATCGGGAGTTTGACGTCCTCCTCTGGTTGAAGCCAGAGGATTCCAACTGATCCGTCTACCTATGCGGCAGGGGAGCGCAGTTGAGGTTCACGGTTCGTAGACCGGCTGATGCCAAGGTCTCCCCGTGCTGTCACCGCCCGTCCGGCGGCGATATTGCGTGCTGCGTTGACGTCGGCGTTGCACGGTCCTGTAGTGCAGGCTTCGCACTCGAACACCGCTTGGCTCTTGCGGTTTCCGGGAGCGACGTGCCCGCACACCGAGCAACGCTGCGAGGTGTAGGCGGCGGGGATCTGCTCGACCCGACCATGGGCTTTGTGCTGTATTCGCGTGGCGAGCAGACCCCAACCACTGCGGCTGATGCCCCGGTTGAGCGCGCGTTTTTGGGCCACTCGGTGCCCGGGCTGCTCGCTAGTTCCGCGCGCGCTGCGCGTCATGGCCCGCACATCGAGGGCTTCGATCCGAATCCTGTCGAACCGGCGCGCAACATCGGTGGACAGCTTCTCCACCCAATCCTTGCGGCGGGCGACTTCTTTGGCTTTCAGTTTGGCGATCGCCAGCTTCGTGCGAGCGCGCCGATTCGAACCGCGGCGAGCGCGGGCCAGTCGCTGCTGCAGCACCCTCAACCGGACAGCCTCACTGCGGCTCAGGCCGGGCACGTGCAGCAAGTCTCCGGTGGACAAGGCCGCCGCCACTGTCACGCCACGGTCGATGCCGACTATCGAGCCATCACCTGGGCCGGCGATCGGCTTCGGGACGGCAGCGAACGCGATATGCCAGCGCCCGATACGGTCACGGGTAACTCGGTAGGACTTCACACCGTCAGGCACCGGGCGGGTGCGGCGAAATCTGACCCAGCCGACCTTGGGGACCCACACTCGCCCGAAGCGCCGGTTGAGTTGCTTGATGTGATGCGCTTTGACCGCCACCTGCCGGAACCCTTCGTGCACACCGGCTTTGCGCCACGTCGGGCGCCAGTGCGTACCGCCGAAGAAGTTGCGCATCGCCTGCGTGAAGTCGCGCAACGCCTGCTGCTGCACGGTCTGAGAACCGGCGGCCAACCAGTCATATTCGGTGCGCGCTGCGGTCAACTGGGCGCACTGCTCGTTGTAGCCCGGGGCGCGTCGGCCCGGCTGCCAATGCTGTTGCTGCTCGACCGCCAGGTTCCACACGTATCGGGCGTGGCGGCAATGCTCGGCCAAAACCGCCGTCTGCTCAGCAGTCGGAAGCAACCGATATCGAGACACACCGAAAACCTAGCCCCCACCACCGACACCACACAGAAAGGAGAAGCGGCGCTTCCCCTCCCGGCTAAAGCCAGGGGTATCCACGCCGCAACAAACCAATGAAAAGATCGCGGTTTGTCCCTTACGCCACAACTCCGGGCCGACTGCTGGCTCAGCTGTTCAGCGACATCGTCGTCGCCATCTGGACGTTTCTCTGGGTGCTCGTCGGCCTGGCCGTCCACAGCGCGGTGTCGACGATCGCCGAGGTGGGTCGGCAGGTTCAGGGCGGCGCTGACGGTGTCGCCGACAGCCTCAAGGCGGCCGGCCAGAGCGCCGATCACATCCCGCTTGTCGGCGGTGCCGTCAGCGCACCGCTGACTGCGGCCAGCAAGGCCGCGCTCGACATCGCCGGCGCCGGCCACAACCTCGACAGCACCGCCAGCTGGCTGGCCGTCGTGCTGGCCCTGGCCGTTGCGGCCCCGCCGATTCTCGGGGTGGTCGTGCCGTGGCTGGCGTTACGCATTCGGTTCCTGCGGCGCAAGTTGACCGTCAGCGCGCTGGCCGCCACCCCGGCCGGTGCACAGCTGCTGGCGTTGCGGGCGTTGGCCAACCGGCCGCTGGGCCGGCTCACCGCCGTCACTCCCGACCCGGTCGGGGCATGGCGTGCAGCGGATCCCCGCGCCATCCATGGCCTTGCCGCCCTCGAATTGCGTTCGGCGGGAATAGCGGTCAGGGCACGTTAGGCCAATTCCACAACGAGGTGGCGGATGCCGGTGTGCCGGTTGCTACGTGCCCATTCGACATCACGTACGACATGCACGGTTGCGAACCGCGACAGCAGCTCTTCGAACAGCACCCGCAACTCCAGCCGGGCCAGGTTGGCGCCCAGGCAGTAATGCACACCCTGGCCGAAACCAAGGTGCGGGTTGGGCTTTCGTGCGATATCGAACTCGTCGGCGTCGTCGAAGACGCTTGCGTCGCGGTTGGCCGAACCCTCCCAGATCTGCACCTTCTGCCCCGCCGCGATCGACGCGCCGCCGAACGTGACGTCACGCGTGGCGGTGCGCCGCTTGGACGGCGACGGCGACGTCCAACGGACCATCTCCTCGACCGCGGTCGGCAGCGTGTCCAAATCCTCACGCAGCGCGCGCAATTGCTCCGGATTATTGGCCAACGCCAGCAACCCGCCGGCAACCGCGTTGCGGGTCGTCTCCGCACCGGCACTGAACAGCAGGCTGAAGAACAAATACAGCTCGAGGTCGGACATCGCCGGGGCGTCGTCGGCAAGAGCCGCATTGGCGACCACCGACAACATGTCGTCGGTCGGTTGCGCGCGCTTCGACGCGATCAACTCCTGACCGTAGGCGTACATCCGCGAGCCGGCCTCTTCGGCCGACAACTGCGACAACGACGCCGTGCGCGATCCACCGAAGTCGAACTGCGGCTCGATGGCTTCGAACAACCAATGCCGTTCGGATTCAGGCACTCCCAGCAGAATGCAGATCATCTGCATAGGCAGTTCGGCGGCGATGTCCACGACGAAGTCGAACGGCTCACCGGGCACCACCGCATCCAGCAGCCGACGGGTCCGGGCGCGAAGGTCGTCTTCGACAAGGGAGATCATCCGCGGTGTCAGCCCCGAGCTGACCAGCCGCCGAATCTGCGTATGCCGCGGATCGTCCATCATGTTGAGCACCTGGCCCGCGATCGACAGATCCTGCAACAACGTACCGCCGAACGGTCGGTCCCCGCCGGTGACCGAAGAGAACGTCACCGGGTCTTTCAGCACCGCAAGCGTTTCCGCGTAAGTAGCGACGGACCAGAACCCCTCAGCATCGGGCGTGTGCTCGGTCGGGCCGTGCCAGTAGACCGGTGCCTCGCGCCGATGGACGGCGAACAGTTCGTGCGGAAAGCCGTTGGCGAAGTTATCCAGGTCGGTGAAGTCGACCTGCGAGAGCGCCGCCGCGAGCGTCATAAGATGGCGCCCGGCGTGTACTTGGCCGCATCGGGATAGCGGGCGACCAGCGCGTCGACCTCCGCGACCACTGCGTCGACCTGACCGCCGGCCGCGCCGATGAACGCTTTCCGGTCGGCCAGCGCGGCATCGATCGCGGCCCGATCCAGCGGCAGGCGCGGGTCGGCGGCCAACCGGTCCAGTAGATCGGGCTCGGCGCCTTGCTCACGCATCGCCAGTGCCGCAGCGACCGCGTGCTCCTTGATCACCTCGTGCGCCGTTTCGCGGCCCACTCCGGCGCGCACGGCGGCGATCAACACTTTGGTGGTGGCCAGGAACGGCAGGTACCGGTCCAGCTCCCGCTGAATCACCGCGGGATAGGCACCGAACTCGTCCAGCACGGTCAACATGGTCTCGATCTGCCCGTCGACGGCAAAGAAGCTGTCCGGCAATGTGACTCGACGCACCACCGAACAGAAGACATCGCCTTCGTTCCACTGCGCCCCGGCCAGCTCGGCGGCCATCGAGGCGTAGCCGCGCAGTACGACTTGAAGCCCGTTGACCCGCTCGCAGCTGCGGGTGTTCATCTTGTGCGGCATCGCCGAGGAGCCGACTTGTCCGGCCGCGAAGCCCTCGGTGACCAGATCGTGGCCGGCCATCAGCCGGATGGTGTGCGCCAGCGACGACGGCCCGGCACCCAGCTGCACCAGAGCCGACACCACGTCGTGGTCGAGCGAACGCGGATACACCTGCCCCACGCTGGTCAAAACCGTTGCGAATCCCAGGAAGTCGGCGATGCGCTGTTCGAGGTCGGCCAGCTTCGCCGCGTCGCCGCCGAGCAGGTCGAGCATGTCCTGAGCGGTTCCCATCGGACCTTTGATGCCACGCAACGGGTAACGATCGATCAACTCCCGCAGCCTGGTCAACGCGACCAGAGTCTCTTGCGCCGCCGACGCGAACCGCTTGCCCAATGTGGTGGCTTGTGCCGCGACGTTGTGACTGCGGCCGGCCATCACCAGGTCGCGGTAGCTCGCGGCGCGCTCGGCCATCCGGGCCACCACCGCCACGCCGTGCGCGAACACCAACTCCATTGAACGGCGAACCTGCAGCTGCTCGACGTTCTCGGTCAGGTCGCGACTGGTCATACCCTTGTGCACGTGTTCGTGACCGGCCAGCGCGTTGAACTCCTCGATGCGGGCCTTCACGTCGTGGCGCAGCACCCGCTCGCGGGCGGCGATCGAGGCCAGGTCGACGTCGTCGAGCACCCGTTCGTAGTCGGCGATAGCGGTCGCGGGGACCTCGACGCCCAACTCGGCCTGCGCCCGCAGCACCGCCAGCCATAGCCGCCGCTCGGCGACGACCTTGGCCTCCGGCGACCAGATCGCCACCATCTCGGCGCTGGCGTAACGATTGGCCAGTACGTTCGGGATTGTCACAAACACACAGCTTAACGGCGCCGCGCCGGTCGCGGATCAGGCACAGTAAGGCTCATGCACTTTGTCGGGCTCGATCTGGCCTGGGGCGAGAAGAACAACACGGGTATCGCCGTCGTCGACTCCGACGGCCGGCTGCTGCACGTCGGAGCCGGGCACGACGATGAAAGCATTGAAACCGCCGTGGCCCCGTACGTCAGCGACGACTGCCTGGTGGCCATCGACGCGCCGTTGATCGTGCGGAACCCAACCGGCGCCCGCCCGTGTGAGACGGCGCTCAACCGCGACTTCCACGCGTTCGAGGCGGGCGCCCATCCGGCGAACATCGAGAACCCCGCGTTCAAGAGTCCTCGCGGCGCGCGGATCGCGGACGCGTTCACCCTCGACATGAATCCGGCGTCGACTTCGACCCGGCGGGTGATAGAGGTGTATCCGCATCCAGCGACCATCGCGTTGTTCGGTCTGGAGAAAACCCTCAAGTACAAGAAGGGAACGTTCGAGACCCGTAAGCATGAGCTGCTGCAGTTGATGACGCTGATCGAAGGCCTCGACAAAGCGTCACCACGACTGCGGGTGAACCACAACGTGTCCTGGGTGGAGCTTCGCAAGCGAGTCGAGGCTGCGACCCGGCCGGTACAACTCGACCGCGACGAGGACCCAGTCGACGCCATGGTGTGCGCGTACGTCGCACTGTTTTGGTATCACCGCCCGGAGGACGTGACGCTGTACGGCGATTTCGCGACCGGTTATATCGTCACGCCGACGCTGCCGCCCGATGCAGCGCCTGCCCGCCGTCGTCGCGCTGCGCCACAGCCAGCCAACGACGACCTACGTGCGCGGGTGGCACACGTCGCGGCACTTCTCGACGAAGCGCAGCGCGGGTTGACCGCGATCCACCGTCAGCTCGACGGCTAGCTTGACGCAGTACCGATCGGTGCGACGTCGTCGATCAGACGCGGATGACACGCAATATCGCGTTAAAGAGTTGCGCGAGGGGCTAATTCAGCTGAAGGGGAATCAGACCTGCACGGGTCGCCGGTCGAACGGCGCCACCGCCTCAATGACATCAATCACAGTCGACCGCGCGAGAGTCCGTGGATCCTGGCGGTCGTCGACCAAGGCCGAAACCACTGCGCCGTCAACGGTGCAGATCAACGCCGCGACGAGCTCGGGACGCACCGAGCGTCCCGACCGTTCGATGACCTCGGCGACGGCGTCGACCCGCTGACGCAGGTTACGGCGCTGGATCTCCCGCAATCCGGGTAGGCGGGCACAGGCGATATGCCGCTCGTAGCGCGAAATCAGCTGTTCGGTCAGGCGCGTGTCGGATTCGCTGCCCACGAGCAGGTCGACCAGTAGGTCCGCGGTGGTTTCGGCGCTGCGGCGCCGACGCGACAGGGTGGCCAGCTGCGCACGCAGCTGCGCGACCTCCAGCAACCCGATATGAGCCACTGCGCTGGCGATCAGATCGTCGAGGCTGGAGAAGTAATAGGTGGTCGATGCCAGCGGGAGACCCGCGCGGCGCGCCACGGCGCGGTGGCGGACCGCCTCGAATCCGCCTTCACACAGCAACTCGGCGGCGGCGCTGACCAGGGCATACCGGCGACGTTCGCCTTTGGGGGTGACGGCGCCTTTAGGAGCGGCAACCTCCTTCGGCGCGACGGCAGCGGGCGCGGCGACCACGGCTGGCGCAGCGCCAACCGCCGGCGCAGTGACGACCTGCTTGGCAGCGACAGCTACCTCGGGAGCGAGCGCTCCCTCGGGAGCCACGGCTGCAGTCACCTAGCACATGGTGCCAGCCAGGCTGGTGTCGCATTGCCCTTTCGGACAAACACCCAGCAGTCGCGCAGCGGCAAGGGGCCGGAAGCGGCACTTTATGATGGCCCGCATGCCGGAGATGAGTCGTCGCGCCGTATTGCGCCTGGGCAGCGGCGCCGCGGCGGGAGCTCTCGGCGCCTATGCGATGGACCGCTTGCTTCCCGGCCGTACTGCGGTGGCGACGCCAGTAGTCATGACCGGCACCGGCATTCCGCTGGCGCCGCCCCTGCCGCTGGAGCCGGCGCCGGCGCCGGCCGCGACAATGGTGACCGGTTCGTTCGTGTCCGCGGCGCGAGGTGGAGTGGCCACCACCTGGGCCATCGCACGACCCCCCGGCCAGACCAAACCGCTGCGACCGGTGATCGCGCTGCACGGCAAGGGCAGTAGCGCGGCCACCGTGATGGAGGGCGGCGTCGAACAGGGGCTCGCCCAGGCCGTCGCCGCCGGCCTGCCGCCGTTCGCGGTAGTAGCTGTCGATGGTGGCGGAAGTTATTGGCACAAAAGAGCTTCCGGCGAGGACTGCGGCGCGATGGTGTTGAACGAGCTCATCCCGATGCTGGGCGGCCAGGGCCTCGATACCTCCCGGGTCGGGTTTCTGGGCTGGTCGATGGGCGGTTACGGCGCCTTGCTGCTCGGCGGCCGGCTCGGCGCGGGCCGCACCGCGGCGATCTGCGCGGTGAGCCCCGCGCTGTGGATGTCGTCGGGAGCGGCTGCCCCGGGCGCCTTCGACGGCTCCGACGATTTCTCGGCCAACTCGGTGTTCGGAATGCCCGCGCTGGCGTCCATCCCGATCAGGGTGGATTGCGGTAATAGCGATCCGTTCTTTCATGCAACCAAGCAGTTCATCGCCCAGTTGCCCAGCCCGCCGGCGGGCGGGTTTTCCCCGGGTGGCCACGATGCGTCGTTCTGGAGTGCGCAGCTACCGGCCGAATTGACCTGGATGGCGCCGCTGCTGACCGCGTAGCACCGCTGCCCTTCTCGACCGCAGCCCCTACCAGAAGGCTTACGATATTCGAGACGATAGCGCGCCGCAGTGCGTGCTCTGAGTGCACGGAGGTTACCCGAATTGGCCAGGCAAGCCGTCGCGGACAAGCGACAGCGACGTGAACGCGGATCGATCAGCGTCGACGAAATCATCAACGGCGCGTTCGACGTCGCCGCGGAAGTCTCGGTCGACGGCTTGAGCATGCCGCTGCTGGCCAAACATCTCGACGTCGGCGTGACAAGCATCTACTGGTACTTCCGGAAAAAGGACGATCTGCTCAACGCGATGACCGACCGCGCGCTGGGTCAGTACGACTTCGCGACACCCTTTGTCGAAGGCCAAGATTGGCGGGATTCGTTGCGGGATCACGCGCGAAAGATGCGACAGACGTTTCGGGACAACCCGATCCTGTGCGATCTGATCCTGATCCGCGGCACCTTCGGCCGCGAGGCGACGCTCGCGGCGTTCCAAAAGCTGGAGAAGGCGGTCGCCACATTGGTCGAGGCAGGCCTGTCACCCGAGGACGCGTTCGACACCTACGCCAGCATCTCGGTGCACACCCAGGGAGCGGCGGTCCTGGAGCGGCTGCAAGACAAATCCGGCGAAGCCGAACCGTATCCCCGCGGCGGGAGCTCGGTCATCGACCCCGAGACCATGCCGCTGATCGCCAAGCTGACCGAGAAAGGTCACCGTATTGGCGTCGCCGACGACATCAACTTCGAATACGGCCTGAATTGCCTTCTCGATCACGCCAGCCGGCTGATTGACGACCGAGCGTGACGTTGCAGTCACGTTCGGCGCCGGGCGTGACGGTGCAGCCACACCCGCACGCCAGCCGGCTGATCGAGGAAGGTCGTAGGGGTTAGACCTCGATCACGACGGCGCCGCCCTGGCCGCCGCCCGCGCACATCGCCGCCACACCGATTCCGCCGCCGCGACGGCCCAGTTCGTGCACCAGCGTGGTCAGCATCCGTGCGCCGCTGGCCGCGATGGGGTGGCCCAGGCTGCATCCGCTGCCGTAGATGTTGACCAGGTCCTCGTCGATGCCGTACTCACGGCACGCGGCGATCGGCACCGACGCGAACGCCTCGTTGATCTCCCAGAGCGTGACGTCACCGGGCACCAGCCCGGCCCGGTCCAGTACCTTGCCGATCACCTTCACCGCGCCCAGACCCGTGTCCCTCGGCTCGACGGCCGCCGAGGCCCAGGCCTTGACCGAGCCCAGCACCTTCAGCCCGGCGGATCGGGCGAAGTCCTGGTCGGCCAGGGTCAATGCGGCCGCCGCGTCATTGGTTCCGCTGCTGTTGCCGGCGGTGATGGAGAATCCCTCGATCTCGGGGTGCAGCACCTTCAGCGACGCGAGCTTCTCCAGGCTGCTTTCGCGACGCGGATGTTCGTCGACGCTGAACTCCACCAGCGCGTCGTCGAGACCCTTGATCTTCAACGGGACGATCTCATCTACGAAAGCGCCGCTGTCGATCGCTCCGATCGCACGCTGGTGCGAACGAAATGCCCACGCGTCCATCTCTTCGCGGGTGATCCCGACGGCCTGCGCGGTGTTCCACCCGACCGTGATCGACATGTCACGGCCCGGCGCATCGGGGGTCTCCACATGGGTCGGCGGAATCCACCGCTCCTCAAACTCCAGGGTCGGACCGGGAATGCGCCAGTTCATCATCGGCGTCATCGACAGCGACTGCACCCCGCCACCGACGACGACCTTCTCGGCGCCGGAGCCGATCTGCGCTGCCGCGTTGGCGACAGCGGTGAGGCTACCCGCGCAGTGCCGGTTGACCGCCTGACCCGGAACCGACGTCATGCCTGAGGCCGTAGCGGCGTAGCGGGCCATATCGCCTCCCCCGTAGTGGGATTCGGCGAAGATCACGTCGTCGATATCGGCGACGTCGACCCCGGACCGCCGCACTGTTTCTTGCAGGATCGTGGTCGCGAGAAACTCGGGCGTGGTGTTGACCAGCGAGCCCTTGAACGATGTCCCGATTGCGGTCCGGACTGCGCTGACGATGACGGGCTTGGGCATGTGGTCAACTTTCGATTGAGCTGCTTGCAGGGTTACAAATTACGCGAGAAGCGTAAATCTTATCAGCTACCGTTGCGCCGACGATATCGGGTGCTTGCCGACGTCGGGACACGCTGAGACACTGTGCCGATGCAGCCGTTCGGGTGGGAACTGCCGTACCCGTGGCCGCGCAAGCCCGTGTTGGCGACCAACGTGGTGTGCACCTCACAACCGCTTGCGGCGCAGGCCGGTCTTCGGATGCTCGCCGAGGGCGGCAGCGCGGTCGACGCGGCGGTGGCCACCGCGATCGCGTTGACAGTGGTGGAACCGGTGTCCAACGGCATCGGGTCGGACGCTTTCGCCATCGTGTGGGACGGACGGGAACTCCACGGGCTCAACGCCTCGGGCCGCTCCCCCGCGGCGTGGACGCCGGAGTATTTCGGCGACAAGGGCGTTCCTACGCTCGGCTGGAATTCCGTCACCGTTCCCGGTGCGGTGTCCGCCTGGGTCGAGTTGCACACAAAATTCGGGAAGCTGCCGTTCGAGC
>NZ_DASXHW010000105.1:0-2065 GCF_036488105.1 Mycobacterium sp.
TCGACGTCGACTGATCCGGTGCGGAACGATGCCTTGGGGTTGCCGGGCGGGTTGACCAGCGCCGCGATGTGACCGTTGGTGGACAAGACGTAGCGGTTGTCCTTGCTGCCGAGCAGTCGCGCACTGCGATAGGTGGCCTGCCATGGTGAGATGTGATCGGCGATGCCGCCGACGATGTAGGCGTCCGCGGTGATCTTGTACAGGTCGACCGGGCTGCCCAGCATGCTGACCCCGCCTGGAGTGACCAGTGCATTCCGCAGCCCCATCAGCACCAGGTCGCGGTGCAGCGCGGCGGCCATCCGGGTGGTGTCGGCGTTCCAGAACAACACGTCGAACGCCGCGGGCTTGCGGCCCTGCACGTAGTTGTTGACCACGTACCGCCACACCAGGTCGGTGGGACGAAGCCAGGCGAACATCTCCGCCATGTCGCGCCCGTCCAGGAAACCCTTCCTGGCCGAGACTCGAATCGCCGCCTGCGCCGCGCGGTCGCTCATCGCCGCGGCGGCAAACCCGGCGCGGGTCTCATCCAGCACGGTGACCGCCAGGTTGAGGCCCGCGACCCGGTCGCCCTCGCCGATCTCGGCGAGATGAGCCGCCGTCATCGCCGCCAGGATGCCGCCCGAGCAGGTGGCCAACAGGTGTGTGCTGTCGGCCCCGGTGATTTTCTCGGCCGCCTCCATCGCCTCCACGATCGCCGCCCCATAGGTATCGAAGCCCCAATCCCGATGGCGGGCTTGCGGGTTCCGCCATGAAATTGCGAAGACCTGCTGGCCCTGCTGGACGAAGTACTCGATCATGCTGCGCCCGGGCGCGATGTCCATGACGTAGTACTTGTTGATCACCGGCGGCACCATGAGCAGTGGAATCGCCCGCACCTTGGGTGTTTGCGGGGCGTACTGGATCAATTCGAACACCGAGGTTTGCAGTACAACGGCGCCCTTGGTGACAGCCAGGTTCTCCCCCACCGCATACGCATCGGGCTCGATCATCGCGGGCACCCGGGGCTTCGAAAGCATGTCACGGGCAAAGGCTCTCGCACCTCGGACCGCGCTCAGACCGCCGGTGTCGATCAGCGCCTTCCAGCCGAGCGGACTGATCAGCGGGTTGTTGCTGGGCGCCAGGCCTTCGACAAGATTGTCGATAACGAACTGCATCTTCTCTTTGTCGCGCCAATCCAGCTGCGCGTCGGCGAGCAGCTCATCAGCGGTCTCGGAGCCCGCCAGATAGGCCTGCATGATCCTGTGCAGCAGCGGATTCTCCTGCCACGCAGGGTCATTGAAGCGCTTGTCGGCGCGTGCGGGAGCGCGGTGCGACTTGCCCACGGCAATATTGCCGAGCTCGCGGGTCAGCGCGCCAACCCGGTCGGCCACCGCGCCGGGGTGCGCAGCGAGGTTGCCGGCGAAGCGGGCCCAGGTGGCGTTCGGCATCATTCGGCTGGCGAATGGCTTTGTGGCGCTGGTGAGAAGCAGGTCGAGTGGCGCAGCCAGCTCGTCGACTTTGACCGTGGCGTCCTTGGGATTTGCCATGGTTATCGGGTGCTTTCGCTTGCCGGAATGGTGATGTCGCGCTTTTGCACCTTGCCGGTGGGACCCTTGGGCAGAGCGTCGACCAACCAGACCTGGCGAGGATACTTGTAGGCGGCCACCCGCTCCTTGACGTAGTCGCGCAGTTCGTCCGGGTGCACTTTCGCCCCTTCCTTCAGCGCCACGGCGGCCCCGACTTCCTCGCCCAGCGAGTCGTGCGGGACGCCGATGACCGCGGCTTCGGCCACATCGGGGTGCTCGTAGAGCACTTCCTCGATTTCGCGGGGGTAGACGTTGTACCCGCCCCGGATGATCAGATCCTTGGTCCGGTCGACGATGTAGAAGTAGCCGTCCTCGTCGACGCGTCCGACGTCACCGGTCGCCAGCCACCCGTCCGGCGTGATCGTGGCCTTGGTCGCCTCAGGCAGGTTCCAGTAGCCCTTCATCACGTTGTGTCCGCGAATCTGGATCTCGCCGGTGTGGCCCTGGGGTACCTCACCGCCGTTCAAGTCGACGACTCGCATCTGCACGCCTTCGATCGG
>NZ_DASXHW010000018.1:0-19603 GCF_036488105.1 Mycobacterium sp.
AACCCAACAAAAAGACACCAAAAAACTGGCATCACAAAAAAACAAGACCACACCCACACACGGGAAGCGCAAATGCAGCCCAAAAAAACAACAACAAAAACAAAACCACCAAACACACTATTGAGTTCTCAAACAACACCCCAACCGGCCGCGCAACAAGCCCGCGGCTCTTGGCCGCTCACTCGCTCTGCGGACGACGAAAGAACACCACCGAAGTGGAGCTTCCCTCTTGGACATCGCCGCGCTCTACGGACAGGCCGTGTCGCGGCGACGCGATTAAGTTACGCGACAGAAAACTTGGAGTCAAACAAGCTGCTAGAAGGCGTGTTTCGGGCTGCGCCAAGATCAGCCGACGCGTTCGACCCCGGCGATATTTCGCTTGCCGCGGCGCAGCACCAGCCACCGTCCATGGAGGAAGTCGGTGGGTTGTGGTGCCCAGGCCTCGTCGTCGATTTTGGTGTTGTTGACGTATGCCCCGCCCTCGGCGATGGTGCGCCGCGCAGCCCCCTTGCTTGGCGCCAAGCCGCTGGCGACGAGCAGGTCGACGATTCCGTCCGGTGTTCCCGCTGTCAGCTCGGCTATCGAGGTCTCCCGCAGTGCGGCCCTCAACGTGGCGTCGTCCAGGCGGGTCAGTTCCCCTCGCCCGAATAAGGCCGCGCTCGCGTGCTCGACGGCTTCGGTGGCGTGCTCGCCGTGCACGAGAGTCGTGAGCTCGCGGGCCAATCGGCGCTGTGCCTCACGGCGCTGCGGCCGTTCCGCGGTGACCGCCTCCAGTTCGGCCAGCTCGTCGGCGGACAGGAAGGTGAACCAGCGCAGGTACCGGATGACGTCGGCATCGGCGGTGTTGACGAAGTACTGGTACCAGGCATACGGCGTCGTCATCTCGGGGTCCAGCCACAGGTTGCCCCCGCCGGTGGACTTTCCGAACTTCGTCCCGTCAGCGGAGGTCACCAACGGGACCGTGAGGGCATGCACCGAGGCGGCAGACTTCTGACGTACCAATCGGACACCGGCGATGATGTTGCCCCACTGATCGGATCCGCCGATCTGAAGCACGCACCGATGGCGTCGATGCAGTTCGACGTAGTCGTTGGACTGCAACAGCATGTAGCTGAACTCCGTGTAGGAGATCCCCTCACCTTCCAGCCGTCGCCGAATAGTGTCGCGATCCAGCATCACATTGACCGAGAAGTGTTTACCGACGTCGCGCAGCAACTCGATTGCCGACATTGCGCTGGTCCACTCCAGGTTGTTCTCGACAATGGCGCCCGTCGGTGAGCTGTCGAAGTCGACGAATCTCTCGAGCTGTCCGCGAATTCGCCCGGTCCATTCCTGGACCGTCTCATCGGTGTTGAGCACCCGCTCGCCGGTTTCGCGGGGGTCGCCGATCAGACCGGTGGCACCGCCGGCAAGAACGATCGGCCGGTGGCCGGACTGCTGAAAACGCCGCAGCGTCAACAGCGGCACCAGGTGACCGGCGTGCAGACTCGGCGCGGTCGGATCAAAGCCGGCATACAGGGTGATCGGACCGTCGGCGGCGTCCTTGGTCAGCGCGTCAAGGTCGGTGGATTGTGCGATCAGTGCCCGCCAGTTCAGCTCCTCGACGATTTCAGCGCCCACAGTTATAGATCTTCTCGCATCTATGTGGCGCGCCCGCGGCGGGCGACCGGACGGCGCGTCGAATCAGTCGCTGGCGCCCGGGGCCGGCGCTCGTGGACTGCGCCGGTAGGCGGAGACCTCCGCCCGGCCCGGCAACCACAGCCGCCACGGCCGGTCGGCCGCTTGGCTGACACCGACACGAGGTCCCGCCGCGGCGTCGGGCGCATCGTTGAGTGTCAGCCGTATTGCACTGTCGCTATCGAACAGGTCGATTCCGTTGTCGGCCATGGCGATTCCTGTCGCCGAGCAGAGATTCCCCGGCCCACGCGCCAGCGCGCGAGTGCGGATCGCCGCCCCGCGCCGGGACTGGGCGATGTCGAACGCGGATTCGATGACCGCAGCCCTGAGCAGGACGGCGGCCGCGATTCCGTCGGGTCCGCAGACCACGTTCGCGCAGACGTGGATGCCATGGCTGAGGTAGGTGTAGAGCCGACCGGCAGGGCCGAACATCACCGCGTTGCGGGCGGTCACACCGCGGTATGAGTGCGCGGCGGCGTCCGGCCAGGGGCCATCGGGCGGCCCGCCGTATGCCTCGACCTCGACGATTGTCGCGGTCACGCCACGACCGGTGAGGGTTGCGCCGAGTAGTCGATATGCGGCTTCGACCGGGTCGACCGCAAGTTGCTCAGCGCCCACCGGACAGATTCTGCCCGCGACTCTTGACAGCCGACCAGCAGGGGTGAATATTCATCCTATGATGACTTCATCAAATGATGAATTAATGTCAACGGGTCACGAGGTAGCGATCGACATCGACCACTTGCGGGTGGTTCGCGGCAAACGGCCTGCACTGCACGACTTCTCGGTGCGGGTGGCCTGCGGCAGCATCACCGGTCTGCTCGGGCCGTCAGGCTGCGGAAAGACCACGTTGATCCGATGCATTGTCGGCACCCAGCTCATCACCTCGGGCACCGTGCGGGTGCTCGGTCTGCCCGCCGGGTCCTCGCCATTGCGGCACCGGATCGGCTACCTGCCGCAGGACCCGACAATCTACGACGACCTGCGGATCGTCGACAACGTTCGATATTTTGCAGCGCTCTACGGGTTTGACGGCGACGCCGCAGACTCCGCGATCGACCGCGTGGGTCTCAGCGATCACAGCACCGCCTACTGCGGCAATCTCTCCGGTGGTCAGCGCACCAGGGCGTCGCTGGCGTGCGCGCTGGTCTGCCAACCGGAATTACTGGTTCTCGACGAACCCACGGTGGGGTTGGACCCGGTGTTACGGGCAGACCTGTGGGAGCAGTTCGCCGACCTGGCTCGCGGCGGGACCACCCTGCTGGTTTCCAGCCACGTGATGGACGAAGCCGACCATTGCGGCGATCTGTTGCTGATGCGCGACGGCCACTTGGTTACGCAGACCACCCCGACCCAACTACGAGAGGACACCGGATGCACGTCGCTGGAGGACGCGTTTCTGTCCATCATCAAGCGCAGCACCAATCGCCGAGCCGGTTAGGTCTTCAGGGATCTCTGAAACCTTACGGCGCGACCACCTTACGGATCCTGCGCCAGCTTGCCGCCGATCACCGCAGCGTCGCGATGATCTTGGCAGTGCCGGTCTTGGTTATCACGTTGATGTACTTCATGTTCGAGAACGCCCCGCACCGACCGGGCACGCCATCGCCGTTCAACAACGCGTGCCTGATCCTGTTGGGCATTTTCCCGCTCTTCGTGATGTTCATCATCACGGCGATAACCATGCAGCGCGAACGGGCTTCGGGAACGTTGGAGCGCATCCTGACCACTCCGTTGCGCCGGCTCGATCTGCTGATCGCCTATGGGACGGCCTTTTCGATCGCCGCCGCGGTGCAAGCCACCTTGGCTTGCGTGGTGGCGTTCTGGCTTCTCGGCTTCGACACCGCCGGCAGTCCGGTGTGGGTGTTCGTGATCGCGATCGTCAACGCGGTCCTCGGTGTCGGTCTCGGATTGTTGTGTAGTGCGTTCGCGCGCACCGAGTTTCAGGCCGTGCAGTTCATTCCGCTGGTGATGGTGCCGCAGCTGTTGCTGGCCGGGATCATCGTCCCGCGCGCACTGATGCCGACTTGGCTGGAGTGGATCAGCAACGTGATGCCGGCCAGCTATGCCCTGGAGGCTCTGCAACAGGTGGGCGCACATACCGAGCTGACCGGCGTCGCGGTACGTGACATTCTGGCCGTCTTGGGGTTTGCGATCGCGGCACTGTGCCTGGCCGCTGCTACCCTTCGGCGACGGACTCCGTAGCGTGGCGACCACTAACACCGGGCGCAAGCGGCCCGGTCGCCCGGCCGGGAATTCCGATACACGCCAACGGATTCTGGAGAATGCCCGAGTATTGTTTGCCCGCAATGGGATTAGCAATACCTCGATACGCGCGGTAGCTGCGGCGGCGGGCGTCGATTCGGCGTTGGTGCATCACTACTTCGGCACCAAAGAAAAGCTGTTCGCCGCGGCAGTTCGCATCCCGATCGACCCGATGGACATCATCGGCGCGCTGCGCGAGGTGCCCGTCGACGAACTCGGCTACACAATTCCGTCAACGTTGTTGCCGCTGTGGGACTCCGAGCTGGGTTCGGGGCTCATTGCCACGCTGCGGTCGATCATTGCCGGGTCGGAAGTCAACCTGTTTCGTTCGTTCATCCAGGAAGTGATCGCAGTCGAGCTGGGCGCGCGTGTCGACGATCCCCCGGGCAGCGGGATCATCCGGATCCAGTTCGTGGCATCGCAATTGGCGGGGGTGCTGTTGGCGCGATACATCCTGGATTTGGAGCCATTCAAATCGCTGCCGGCCGATCAGATCGCGCGGACCATCGCTCCGAACCTGCAGCGCTACCTCACTGGGGATTTGCCAGATTTGCCTTTGCGATGAGGCGCGCATGCTCGTCGTCGCCGACCTCGACCGCCTCATCGACCAGCAGCACCGGGATGTCGTCTTCGATGCGATAGGCGCGGCGCAGCCGTGGGTTGTACAGCAGCTGATCGTCGGCGTCGTCCACGAGCACCAACGGACCCCGATCGGCCGGGCACACCAGGATGCTCAGCAATGCCTCGTCAATCACTTTCGCTCCCAAGCTCATTGCGCACCGGACAACTCCGCTCGCGCGGGACCGGTCAGGCGCCGGAACTGATTAGCCTTGGCGTCGAAAAACCACGCGTGCCGCCCGGCTTTCGGAATGCCGCCGGCCCGCAATGCGCTGACCGTTGGGCGGTAAGACGCGCTGAGCTTCAGCTCCGGCACCACGTGCACGATGTCGGGTCCCAGTCCGAACGGCATGGCGGCAACGGCTTCGGTGAGATCGGCGGCGGTGATCGTCGCTCCCGGCCGCGTCGTCACCGCGGTCACCGCGACCTGGTGACCGTCCATCGACACCCCGTACGTCACGGCGAGGTCGACCGCGGGCAGCAGCCCGAGCGCATCGGTGATCGGATCGCAGAAAACGATTCCGCGCTCGGTGGGCACCGTCGAGCCGCGCCTGCCCACTAACCAGAAGTCGCCGTCGGCGTCTCTGCGGAACAAATACTCGGTGGAAATCCAGGTGTCGGCCGGACCGAAGACACCGCGCTTGACCGACGCGGTCGGATCGATCGGCCCGCGAGGCTCGGCGAGCAACACACCGACTTCATTGGTGTCCGGGATGCGGACCAGCCCGCGGTCGTTCTCCAGGATGAGGTCATGCTCGGCGTCGTAGGCGCCCAGTTCAACTCGTCCCGCTCCCGGCAGCGGCCGGCCCTTGCTGCCGATCTTGGCGCCGGACACGTTGGCCAGCACCGCATGCCCGTCGGTGGTCGCGAAGAACTCGACGACACGCGCGGGCGCGAACACGTCAGTGATCCGCTGCCACAGACCGGTCGGCATTCCTGAGCCGATGAACAACCGCACCGGATGGTTGCCGTGCAAGGCAAATCCGGGGTCGTCGATGACGTCGCGCAACATCGCCCAGGTATAGGAGACGACGGTGACGCCGTATTGACGAAGCTCGGCCGCGAATCGCTCGGGCCGCAGCCCACGCGACAACGCGATACGGGTGCCGCCGACTACCGCCCCGCCGAGGCTGACCAGCAACGCGGACTCGTGGTGTAGCGGGGTGAGGCAGTACACGGTGTCGGTGCGCCCCAGGGCGGCGGTCGAGGCGGTGCCAAAGGCCGACAACGCCCAGCGGTAGTTGGTGATCTGCTTGGCGACGAGCTGGCCGCTTGCTGTGCTGAACCCGACGAACGCGAGGTCGCGCGCATACCCCGGGTTCGGCCGGTACCAGGCCGGCAGCTCGACGGCGTCGGGGTCGATTTGCTCCATGTCGATGACGTTGGCGTCATCACCCAGGTGCAGATCGCGCGACTCACCACCACCGAGAACCAGGATCTGCTCGGGCAAGTGCCGCGCGGTCTCGAGATTGGTGGGGTCGGTGATGATTTCGCTCACGCCCCCGAGCCGGACCGACGCGGCCAGGTCGATATCGGGCTTCAACAGGACTGCGACGGCACCCAACCGCGACAGCGCGGCGATGGCGACGAGCGCGCTCGGGCGGGTCTCCATGAGCACCCCGACGTGTTCGCCTTGGCGCACTCCGACCGCGATCAGGCCGCGCACCACGTTGTCGATGCGCCGGTTCACCGCTTCGTAGGTGTGCACGCGCCCGTCGAAGAGCAGGAACTCGCCGTTGGGAGCATCGTGCGCCTGCTCGCCGATGATCCGGCCCAACGAGATCCGGGTGTGGTCGTTGATCTGGCCCAGGCGAACCAGTCGGGGCAGCGTGCGAACGGTCTCAACCGCCAACGTGCGCACCGATTTATTCGCCGCGAAGACGGCGTCGGCCGCTCCGCGGGCGAATGTCAGTGCCACCTCGGAGGCCTCGCCGAGGCCGTGCATCACCCGGGAACTGAGTGCGACACCGCGATCGGTAGGTTCTTCCGGCTGGTCGGCCATCGGGAAGATGTCCGTGGGCTTGTCGCCGTGTCCGGAGATCCACAGCACCCAATTGGCGACCGTCGGCCAAGACTCCTGTGCCGCTTTGGATCCGACCACCAGGCCGAAATGGCCGGTCCGGATCAAGTATTCGTAGACCTCGGCGTTCGGTGCTGCCCGCCGGATACCCCGCACCGCGGCGGGCTGACCGATGTCGTCAACCTCGCCCACGAAAGCCAAGATGGGACAGGTGATGTCGGTCAGCGTCACGAGTTGGCCGTTGATGGCGAAACCACCGGTCATCATCCGGTTGTGCGCGACGAACTGCTTGAGCAGCTCGGAGATCGCGGGCCCGGACCAGGCGATCCAGCCTTCCGACTCCAGGAACCTGCGCTGGGCCTCCCTGGGCAGCAGTGCCTCACGGTCGTGGAGCTGCCGCACGAAATCGATCCGCGCTTTGGCGGTCTTGAGCGGGTCGAGCATCTGAAAGCCGGTGCGCGCCAACCAACCTGGAATGTCCAACCGATTGAAGACGTGGTCCGCCATGAACGTGGCGACGCCGGGAGCAATGTTCGGTGGAAGCCCCATCGGCAGCGCTGCCAGCGTGTCAACTGGTGAGCCGAAGGTCACGATGCTGGCGATGCTCTTCGAGCGTCGGTAGGCCGCCGCCTGATAGCAGAACATCCCGCCCTGCGAATAGCCGGCCAGGTGTACGTCGCGCCCGGTGATGTCGCCCATAGCGTCGAGCGCTTCACTCAGCGCGACGATGTGGTCGGCCAAATTCCGGCGCATCCCGCCTTCGATCTGATCGGGTGAGCCGAAGTCGATCACCCAGGGATCCAGCCCGGCGGCATGCAGAATGCCGACCGCGCCTTCATCGCGGGTGACGTCCCACATGTTTGCCGACATCATCATCGGATGCACCAGCAGCACCGGCTCGCCGGCCTGCGGATGCCCCGGTCGGCTGTCCGGCGGGAAGTAGCGCCGGAGCTTGTACATCGGCGTGCTCTCGACGGTCTGTGACGGCGACGGAGAGTTGCCGGTTTCCAGGCCGCCGAGTCGCAGGACTTCCAGGCCGTTCTGTGCGGTCGCCATCAAACGCTCAACCGGTCGAGTGACCGCTGAGAACTTCAGATCCATGCCGCCGCTCCCCTCGAACGAAGACCATCGTGTGCTGCGCGCGGGCCTGACAGCGTGCACATCATGGCACATCACAGGGGGTGGGCTCGTTGCTTTGGTCACGGTGCCGGTCCGCTCGACCAGCCTAGTCGCTCCGCTTCACCGACCACCTCGCCGTGATTTGCGTCTAGGGTCGGGCCGGTGGCACACCTGCTGGGCGCCGAGGCGGTGCACCTCGAATATTCGACTCAGGTTGTGTTCGAATCAGTGACCGTCGGAATCAGCGACGGCGATCGCATCGGCATCGTGGGCCGCAACGGCGACGGAAAATCCAGTTTGCTGGATTTGCTCACGGGTCAGGTGCGCCCGAATGCCGGACGCGTCACCCAGCGCGGTGGACTGCGCGTCGGGGCGCTGAGTCAGTCCGACATCCTCGATTCGGAGAGCACGGTGGGGTGGACGCTGGTCGGCGACCGGGCCGATCACGAGTGGGCCGGTGATCCGCGGATCCGCGACGTCGTCAGCGGCCTGGTGTCGGACATCGGGTGGAACGCGACGATCGGCACGCTCAGCGGTGGTGAGCGGCGGCGAGTCCAGCTGGCGGCGCTGCTGGTCGGCGAATGGGACGTCATCGCCCTCGACGAGCCGACCAACCATCTCGATATCGAGGGCATCACCTGGCTGGCTACCCACCTGCGCCAGCGTTGGGCCCGCAACACCGGCGGGCTGCTGCTGGTAACCCACGACCGCTGGTTCCTGGACGAGGTGGCAACCGCGACGTGGGAGGTGCACGACGGAATCGTGGAGCCGTTCGAGGGCGGCTACGCCGCCTACGTGTTGCAGCGCGTCGAACGCGATCGGATGTCCGCCGTCACCGAGGCCAAACGGCAGAACCTGATGCGCAAAGAGTTGGCCTGGCTGCGCCGCGGTCCCCCGGCTCGTACGTCGAAACCGAAATTCCGTACCGATGCGGCCAACCAGTTGATCGCCGACGTGCCACCGCTTCGCAATACCGTCGAGCTCGCCAAACTCGCGACCGCGCGGCTCGGCAAGGATGTCGTCGATTTGATCGATGTGTCCGTCTCGTTTGAAGGCCGGCCCGTGCTGCGCGATGTCGAATGGCGGATCGGGCCGGGCGAACGCACCGGCATCGTCGGCGCCAACGGGGCCGGCAAGTCGACCTTGTTGGGGCTGATCACCGGCGCCGTCCAGCCGGAGAGCGGAAAAGTCAAGCGCGGCAAGACGGTTCGGCTAGGGATGCTCGACCAACGGGGTGACGAGCTGGTTCCGCTGGCCGGTGAACGAGTCGCCGATGTACTGGGTCGGCTGCGCAGCGACTACCACGTCGACGGCCGCGACGTCACACCCGCCCAATTGCTGGAGCGTCTAGGGTTCGCGGGCGGTCAGCTCTCGGCGCGGGTCAGTGAGCTATCGGGCGGGCAACGGCGGCGACTGCAGCTGATGTTGACGGTGTTGGCCGAACCGAATGTGCTGCTGCTCGACGAGCCCACCAATGACGTTGACACCGACATGCTGGCCGCAACCGAAGACCTGCTCGACTCGTGGCCGGGCACGTTGATCGTGGTCTCCCACGACCGCTACCTCTTGGAGCGCGTCACGGATCAGCAGTACGCAATTCTGGATGGCCGGCTACGACACCTGCCCGGTGGCATCGACGAATACTTGCGACTGGCCTCCGAGGCGAGGTTAGAACGTGCCGTACCGGCGGCCGCCAGATCTTCGGAGCCGCAGCAGATCTCCGGGGCCGAACTGCGCGCCGCCGAAAAAGAGCTTGGTGCCATCGATCGCAGACTGGCCCGCCTGGCTGACCAAATCGCAGCCAAGCACCGCGAACTGGCCGACCATGATCAATCCGACCACGTCGGCATCGCCCGGCTCACCGAGCAATTGCGCGATCTCGAAGGTGGCGTTACCGAGCTGGAGAATCGGTGGATGGAAGTTTCCGAAAGCCTTGAGTGAGTCGGGAAATCAACCAGCGGCAAAAATATCTGGAAATTCAATCCAGATTTCCAGAATTCAGGAGCAACTCCGAATCACTGCGGCCGCGTTCAGCTGGCGAAATTCCACCGGTTCTGCCGGTGCTCACGCGCAAGGTCGAGTAGTCGGCTAGCGGCTCAGTTGCTCACGAAGCCGCTCGGCGGAGGTCCGGACCGAATCGAGTTGCCGGGCAACCTGAGTGGGTGCGGTGCCGCCGCGCGCGTCGCGCGAAGACACCGAACCTTCGATGGTGAGGACTTCCCGCACCTGAGGTGTCAGGTTGGCGCTGATGACCGCCAGCTGATCGTCGGTCAGCTCCTCGAGGCCAACGCCGAGCTTCTCGGCCACCTGGACGGCAGCGCCGGCCGCCTCATGGGCATCACGAAACGGAACACCCTGGCGCACCAGCCATTCGGCGATATCGGTGGCGAGCGTGTAGCCGGCGGGAGCCAGTGCTGCCATCCGCTCGACGTTGAACGTCAGACTGCTCACCAGTCCGGTCATCGCCGGCAGCAGCAGCTCCAGCTGAGCCACCGAGTCGAACACCGGTTCCTTGTCCTCCTGTAGGTCCCGGTTGTAGGCCAGCGGCTGAGCCTTGAGCGTCGCGAGCAGCCCGGCCAGGTTTCCGATCAGCCGGCCGGACTTGCCGCGAGCCAGCTCGGCGATGTCGGGGTTCTTCTTCTGCGGCATGATCGAGCTGCCGGTCGACCACGAGTCGTGCAAGGTGACGTAGCCGAATTCGGTTGAGCTCCAGATGATGATGTCCTCGGCGAGCCGGGACATGTCGACACCGATCATCGCGAAGACGAACGCCGCCTCTGCGGCGAAATCCCTGGACGCCGTCGCGTCGACGGAGTTCTCGGCGGCCGCCGCGAAACCGAGTTGCTCGGCGATCGCATCCGGGTCCAGCCCCAGCGACGAACCGGCCAGTGCCCCAGAACCATACGGCGATAACGCGGTGCGTGCGTCCAGGTCGACGATGCGGTCGACGTCGCGCAGCAGCGGATGCGCGTGCGCGAGTAAATGGTGGGCCAGCAGGATCGGCTGAGCGGACTGCAGGTGCGTCTTACCCGGCATGATGGCGCTCGGATGAGCCGCGGCCTGGCCGGCCAGTGCACCGACAAGGTCCAGCGCGCCCCCGGCCACGCGCCGCAGCGCGTCGCGCAGCCACATCCGAAACAGCGTGGCCACCTGGTCGTTTCGTGAGCGGCCGGCCCGCAGCCGACCACCCAGTTCGGGGCCGACCCGGTCGATCAGACCCCGCTCCAGCGCCGCGTGCACGTCCTCGTCGGTGACCAATGGTCCGAAACTCCCGTCGGCCAGGTCCTCGGCCAGGCTGTCCAGACCGGCCAGCAAGCCGTCGCGCTGATCGTCGGTCAGCAGTCCGGCGTTGAAGAGGACCTGAGCGTGGGCCTTGGACGCGGTGACGTCGTAAGGCGCCAGCACCCAGTCGAAGTGGGTGGATCTGCTCAGCGCGGTCAGTGCGTCGGACGGGCCGTCGGCGAACCGCCCGCCCCACAAGGATCCCTCGTTGGTGCTCACGTTTCGCCGGTGGCCAGGTCCCGGCGCGCGGCCAGCTTGGACGACAGCCCGTGCACGTAGACGAAGCCCCTCGCCATCGACTGATCGAACGAGTCGCCCTCGTCGTAGGTGGCCAGATTGAAGTCGTACAGCGACTCTGCACTGCGCCGGCCGTTGACGGCAATATGTCCGCCGTGCAACACCATTCGGATCTCGCCGGTGACGTGCTCCTGGGTCTTGGCGACGAAGCTCTCCAAGGCGGTCTTCAGCGGCGAATACCACAGCCCGTCGTACACCAACTCCGCCCAACGCTGGTCGGTTTGGCGCTTGAACCGGCCCAGCTCACGCTCGAGGGTGACGTGCTCGAGTTCGGTGTGTGCGGTGATGAGCACCATCGCGCCCGGCGCCTCGTAGATTTCGCGGCTCTTGATGCCCACCAGCCGGTCCTCGACGACGTCGAGCCGCCCGACGCCCTGTGCGCCCGCGCGCCGGTTGAGTTCCTCGATCGCCTGCAGCACCGACACCGCGTTGCCGTCGATCGTGACCGGTACGCCGCGCTCGAAGCCGACGATCACTTCATCAGGGGTGTTCCAGTTGACGGTGGGGTCTTCGGTGTAGTCGTAGACGTCCTTGGTGGGCGCGTTCCAGAGGTGTTCCAGGAAGCCGGTTTCCACCGCGCGGCCCCACACGTTCTGGTCGATGGAGAACGGCGAGCGTTTGGTGACGTTGATCGGAATGGCGTTCTCCTCGGCGAAGGCGATGGCCTTCTCCCGCGTCCACGCGTAGTCGCGAACCGGCGCGAGCACCTCCAGATCCGGTGCCAGCGAAGCGAATCCGACTTCGAAGCGGACCTGGTCGTTACCCTTACCGGTGCATCCGTGCGCGACGATACTGCCGCCGTGCTCGCGGGCCGCCGCTACGAGATGCTTGGCGATGAGCGGCCGGCTGATCGCCGACACCATCGGGTAGCGATCCATGTAGAGGGCGTTGGACAAGATGGTGGGCACGCAGTAGCCGTCGGCGAATTCGTCGCGGGCGTCGACTACCACGGCTTCGACGGCGCCGCAGTCCAGCGCGCGCTGGCGGACCACGTCCATGTCCTCACCGCCTTGGCCAAGGTCGATCGCGACCGCGACAACCTCACGGGCGGTCTCCTTGCCGATCCAGCTGATCGCCACCGAGGTATCCAAACCGCCGGAATACGCCAAGATGACGCGCTCGGACATGGACTGATCTCCTTAGAGTTGTGCGGTTATGTGAGGTCTTTGATCAGGGTCGCGAGTTCTGCGCCGGTCATCGGCTCGCGGGCAGCCACGAAGATCGTGTCATCCCCCGCGATTGTGCCGACCACGTAGGGCAGCGCGGCCCGGTCGATGGCACTGGCCAGGTAGTCGGCCGCGCCGGGCGGGGTGCGCAGCACCGCGAGGTTTCCGCTGGCATCGGTTGAGACCAGCACCTCGCTCAACAGCCTCGACAGTCGCGCGGTGCCACCGGATACCCCGCGCAGGGGGCTGCCGTCCTCCGGCACGACGTAGACGCCGACGCCGCCGTCGGCCCCGCGCAACTTCACCGCCCCGAGTTCTTCGAGGTCCCTTGACAGCGTGGCCTGGGTGACCTCGACACCGTCGGCGGCCAGCAACGCGGCCAGCTCGCTCTGGCTGCGTACCTCAGCCGAAGACAGGATCGCCACGATGCGCGCTTGCCGTCCGACGCGGGTGATTTCGGGCGTGGTCTTCGAGCCGCCGCGCGTCATGCGGATCGCTCCAACAGCCACACCAGCAGTGCCTTTTGCGCATGCAGCCGGTTCTCGGCCTCGTCCCACACCGCGCTGTGCGGTCCGTCGATCACGTCGTCGGTGATCTCGTGCCCGCGGTGCGCCGGAAGGCAATGCAGCACAACAGCCTCCGAGTTAGCCAGGGCGAGCAGCCCGGCGTTGAGCTGGAATGGACGGAACGGCCGAACCCGGTCCAGCCCGTCGTCCTCCTGGCCCATCGACGTCCAGGTGTCGGTCACCAGCACGTCGGCACCCGACGCCGCAGCGGCCGGGTCTGCGGTGACCGTCACCGACGCGCCGGTGTCCGCGGCGCGTCGCTCGGCGGCGGCGAGCACCGAAGGATCGGGGCCAAACCCGTTGGGAGCGGCGATCGTCACGTCCATGCCGGCGGTGACACCGCCGAGCATCAGTGAATGCGCCATGTTGTTGGCGCCGTCGCCGAAGTACGACATCCGCAGACCGCGCAGCGATCCAATGCGTTCGGCGACGGTCTGCAGATCGGCTAGCACCTGACAGGGGTGGAATTGATCGGAGAGCGCGTTGACGATCGGCACCGTCGCGGTTTCGGCCATCGCGGCCAAACGGGCCTGCCCGTAGGTCCGCCACACGATGGCATCGACATAGCGGGACAGTACTTTCGCGGTGTCCTGCAGGGTCTCTTCACGGCCCAGTTGGGTGCTGCGGCCGTCGACCACCACCGCGTGCCCGCCGAGCTGGGCAATGCCCACCTCGAAGGAAAACCGGGTGCGGGTGGAGTTCTTGTCGAAGATCACCGCGACGCCGCGGGGGCCGTCAAGCGGGCGGTGGCTGAATGGGTCCTTCTTCAATTCGGCGGCCAGCGCCAGCACCTCGGCCTGTTCATCGGGCGTCAGGTCGTCGTCGCGCAGGAAGTGTCGGATCATTGCGCCCCCCTAGCGGTGTCCAGTATTGCGGGCAACGCGGTGACGAATGTGTCGAGCTGATGCTCGGTGATGATCAGCGCCGGCGCCAGGCGGACGACGTCAGGTGCGGCGGCGTTGACCAGGAATCCGCCGGCTCGCGCGGCTTCTTCGACCTCTTTCGCGGTGGGAGAGGTGAGCGCGATCCCGCACAACAATCCACGGCCTCGAACGTGGTCGATGGACGGGTGATGAAGCGATTCGATGCTGTGGTGCAAGGTCTTTCCGAGCACCCCGGCCCGTCGTACCAGATCTTCGCCGGCCAATACGCGCAGCACCGCCAGCGCCGCGGCGGCGCAGACCGGGTTGCCGCCGAAGGTGCTGCCGTGCAGGCCGGGGGTCAGCAGTTGCGCCGCCGGACCGATCGCCAGGCATGCGCCGATCGGCAGGCCTCCACCCAGTCCCTTGGCCAGCGTCACCACGTCGGGGGTGATCCCGTCGTGCTGGTGCGCGAAAAAAGTTCCGGTACGGCCCATTCCGGTCTGGACTTCATCCAGAACCAGCAGCGCACCATGGCGGGCGGTGATGTCACGGGCGGCCGCCAGGTAGCCGTCGGGCGGTACGACGATGCCGCTCTCCCCCATGATCGGTTCCAGGAACACCGCGGCGGTATCGTCACCGACCGCGGCCGCCAGGGCGTCGGCGTCCCCGTACGGCACGTGGCTTACATCGCCGGGCAGCGGTGCGAACGGCGTCTGCTTGGACGGCTGCCCGGTCAGCGCCAGTGCGCCCATCGTCCGGCCATGGAAACCACCTTGCGCGGCAACCAGTTTGGTCCGGCCGGTGAGACGGGAGAGTTTGAAGGCGGCCTCGTTGGCTTCGGTGCCGGAGTTGCAGAACAACACCCGGGCCTCCGCATCGGCGCCGAGGAGGCCAACCAACGCCTCGGCCAGCGCGATGCCGGGTTCGGCGGCATACAGGTTGGAGGTGTGTCCCAGCGTCGACATCTGTCGCGTGACGGCGTCGAGCACGGCGGGGTGCCCATGCCCCAGCACGTTGACGGCGATGCCCCCGAGCAGATCCAGGTAGGACTTGCCGTCCACGTCGGTGACCACGGCGCCGTTGCCACTGGCCAACGCCACCGGCGGGACACCGTAGTTGTTCATCATCACCGCGGACCACCGCTGCTGGATGGTGTCGGTCTGGCTCATGCCCTTACCACCTTCGTGCCGGAGCCTTGGTCGGTGAGCAGCTCGACCAGCACGCAGTGCTCGACGCGGCCGTCGATGACATGTGCGCTGGGCACCCCGGCGGTCACCGCCCGCAGGCAGGCCTCGACTTTCGGGATCATGCCGGTCTCCAGCGTCGGTAGCAGTTGCGCCAAAGCGGCGGTGTCGATTTCGCTGGCCAGCGAATCCCGGTCCGGCCAACTGGTGTAGAGGCCTTCGACGTCGGTCAGCATCAGTAGCTTCTCGGCTTCCAGCGCCTCGGCCAATGCGCCCGCTGCGGTGTCGGCGTTGATGTTGTGCACCACGCCGTCGATGTCGGGTGCCAGTGTCGACACGACCGGAATCCGATTGGCGGCAATCAAATCCAGCACCACCGCAGGGTTCACCGCAGCGATGTTGCCCACCAGGCCGATGTCGGTATCGACGCCGTCGACGCTGACACTGCGCCGGACCGCGGTGAACAGATTCGCGTCTTCGCCGGTGACGCCGACCGCGTACGGGCCGTGCACGTTGATCAGGTTGACCAGCTCACGGCCGACCTGACCGAACAACACCATCCGCGCGACGTCGAGCACTTCGGGTGTGGTGACCCGGAATCCGGCCTTGAAGTCGCCGGCGATGCCGAGCCGCTTGAGCATGGCGCTGATTTGTGGGCCCCCGCCATGCACCACGACCGGGTGGATGCCGCAGTTGCGCAGGAAAGCCATGTCGGCGGCGAACTCACGCCGCAGCGTGTCGTTGGTCATGGCGTTGCCGCCGTATTTCACCACCACGATCTTGCCGTGCAACTGGGTCAACCAGGGCAGCGCCTCGGCCAGCACGTGCGCTTTGACCTCGGTCGAGATCATGAACTGTACGCCGAGTTCTCTTCGACGTAAGTGTGCGACAGGTCGGTGGTCCGGATCGCGGCCCGCGCGGCACCGACCCCCAGGTCGACGGCAACCTCGATGTCGGTGGCCGACAGGTCCACCTCGCGTGCCCCAGGCGCGCCGACGCCGTCGACGCAGACCGCTGAGCCGTTGAACGACACGGTGATCCGGTCGGGGTCGAGCTCTACCGGCGCCATGCCGACGGCGGCGAGCACCCTGCCCCAGTTCGGGTCGGAGCCGAACAGCGCGGTCTTCACCAGGCTGTCCCGCGCGATCACCCGGGCCGCGGTGACGGCGTCGTCTTCGCTGGCGGCACCGGTGACGCTGATGGTGACGCGCTTGGTGACCCCTTCGGCGTCAGCTTGCAATTGGACGCACAGATCGTCGCAGACCCGCAGCACGGCGTCGTCGAGGTCGGCTTGGCTGGGCGCGATTTCGCTTGCGCCTGAGGCTAATAGCAGCACTGTGTCGTTGGTCGAGCAGCTGCCGTCGACGTCGAGCCGGTCGAACGTCAGCGCGATGGCGCGCCGCAGCGCCCGCTCGAGCGCGGATGCATCGGCGATGGCATCGGTGGTGAGCACGCACAGCATGGTGGCCAGCGACGGCGCCAGCATCCCGGCGCCCTTGGCCATGCCGCCGACCGTCCAGTTGCCCGGGTGATGCAGCGCAACCTGTTTGGGCACCGTGTCAGTAGTCATGATGGCCCGGGCGGCCTCTTCGCCGCCGGAGATGCCGCCGGCCATGTCGTGCACCAGATTCACGACGCCGGCGAGAACCTTGTCCATCGGTAGCCGGTCACCGATCAAACCGGTGGAACACACCGCGACGTCGATCGCCCCAATCTCGGTGCCCCACTCCGACAACGCCGCCGCCAGGCCCTCCGCGGTGGCATGGGTGTCCTGGAAACCGCCCGGCCCGGTACAGGCATTGGCACCACCGGAATTGAGGACCACCGCGCGCAACTGCCCGTCGGCCAGCACCTGTTGGGTCCACAACACCGGCGCCGCTTTGACCTTGTTGCGGGTGAAAACTCCGGCGGCCGCGTGGTCGGGTCCTTCGTTGAACACCAGCGCGAGATCGGGCGTACCCGATGCCTTGATGCCGGCCGCGATGCCGGCGGCACGAAAACCGGCCGGAGCGGTGACGCCTTGTGTGCGGACCAGCGGCGCGAGGTCCGCGCGAGTCACGGTGCCACCCCGACCACCGAAAGACCTTCGGCCTCCGGCCAACCCAGGGCCAGGTTCATCGACTGCACGGCGGCGCCGCCGGTGCCCTTGACCAGGTTGTCGATCGCCGCGATCGCGACGAATGTGGCCGCGTCCTCGTCGACGGCGACGGCGATGTGGGCGGCATTGCTGCCGATCACCGCACCGGTGCGCGGCAATTGTCCTTCGGGCAACAGATACACGAAAGGCTCGTCGTGATAGGCCTTTTCGTAAGCGGCCCGCAGCTGTGACAGCGGTGACGTGGTCCGTGCGGTGCAGGTGGCCAGAATTCCGCGTGAGGTCGGGATGAGCACGGGCGTGAATGACACCGTGACGTCGCGACCAGTGACCTGGCTGAGTCCCTGAACGATTTCGGGAGTGTGCCGGTGCGCGCCGGCGATGTTGTAGGCCCGCGCCGAACCAATGACCTCCGCCCCGAGCAGATCGGTTTTTGCGGCGCGCCCGGCCCCCGAGGTGCCGCTGACCGCGACGACGGTGACGGCGGGGTCGATGAGATCGGCTGCCACGGCGGGAAACAGCGCTAACACCGCGGCGGTCGGATAGCAGCCCGGTACGGCGACGCGGCGGGCAGCGCGCAGCGCCTCCCGATTACCCGGTAGCTCGGGCAGTCCGTACGGCCAGCTGCCCGCATGTGAGGAGCCGTAGAAGCGCTCCCACGCACCGGCGTCGCTCAGTCGGAAATCCGCGCCGCAGTCCACCACCAAGGTTTGCGGGTCGAGTTGTTGCGCCAACGTCGCCGAATGCCCGTGCGGAAGGGCCAGAAAAACAACGTCATGGCCATCGAGCACGTCAAGCTCGGTGGGCTCCAGCATCCGCTGCGCCAATGGCACCAGATGTGGATGGTGCTCGGCCAGTGGGGTGCCCGCGCTGGCGGCGGCGGTCAGCGCGCCGATCGTGAGTCGTCCATCGTGGTAAGCCGGATGCCCGAGCAGTAGCCGCAGGATCTCGCCGCCCGCATAGCCGCTGGCGCCGGCGATCGCCACCCGTATGCCCTGGCTCATGATACCCATCGTTGCATGACTATGCACACCAATGCAAACTCATTCTAAGCGGCGGCCTCAGCCGCGTAGTACCGCGCCGACCTGCTCGGCCGCCCGCTGCACCGCCGCATCACGGGCGGCGCTGGCCTCGTCTTCGGTGAGGGTGCGGTCGGCCGCGCGGAACCGCAGCGCGAAGGTCAGCGACTTGCGGTTCTCGCCAACCTGCGTACCGGTGTAGACGTCGAACAACCTGACATCTTCCAACAGTTCCCCCGCGCCGTCGCGAACAGCGTCCTGCACCGTCTGCGCGGGAACGTCGGCGTCCACGACGAGGCTGACGTCTTGGAATACCGCGGGAAACGGGGAAACGCGCGGCGCCGGGAACGCATCGACGATCGGGATGGCGTCGAGATTGAGCTCGACCGCGCAGGTGCCCTTGGGCAGGCCGGAACGCTCGATCACCGCCGGGTGCAGCTGCCCGGCGTGGCCGACCACGGTCTCGCCGACGAGTACTTCCGCGCAACGTCCCGGATGCCACGGCAGGTGCTGAGCGGCCCGTAGTGTCACGTCAATCCCGCTGGCGCGGGCAACGATTCGGACTGCCTCGAAGGCATCGGCCGCTTCGGATCGCCGACCTTCGCCCCACGGTCCGCGCGGCTCGCGCAGCCCGGTCAACACCGCGGCGACGTGCTGGGGTTGCCGCGGCAGCGACGCGTCCAGTCCGGCGATCTCGTCGTCGGTGGGGCGCCGGTTCACCGGTATCAGCTCGACGCCCTTGGTCTGCTCGGTCGGCTGCACCACCTGCGCCACGGCGAACAGCGCTACGTCGACGATGCCGCGAGAGACGTTGCGCACCAGCGCCTCAAGCAGTGCCGGCAGCAACGTTGTGGCCAGATGCGGCCGATCGGTCTCCAGCGGGTTGAGCACCTGCGTGGTCTTACGCCGAGCGTCGTCGGCGGGCAGGCCCCAGGCGTCGAAAACACCGGCGGGCAGGAACGGCGTCGGAAGGATCTCGACGTAGCCGGACAGCGCCAGCGACTTGCCGATGGCGCGACGGCGGCGTTGGGTCGCCGAGAGTCCACGGCCGGCCGGCGCCGACGGCAGCACCGACGGGATGACGTCCAGACCCTCCAGTCGCAGCACCTCTTCGACCAAGTCGGCCGGCTGCACCAGATCGGGCCGCCAACTCGGCGGCGTGACGGTCAGGGTGTCGCCGGCATCGGTGACCGCGGCGCCGATCTGGGTCAACCGCCGGGCTGTCGTGCCCGGGGCGTAGCTCACTCCGGCGATGCGGTCCGGCAGGTCAGCGGCGAGCCGGATCGGTGGCCCAGCCCAATCGGCGACCGAGTCCCCCACTGGCGGATCGCCCCGCCAGTCGGTGAGCTTCGCCGAGACCTCGCCACCGGCGATCTCGGCGAGCAACGACGCGCAGCGATCTAGCGCCGCAACGGAAACGGCCGGGTCGACC
>NZ_DASXHW010000123.1:0-2996 GCF_036488105.1 Mycobacterium sp.
GCCAGCAGCGGATCTGTTGTGTTTGGTGTCTTCGCAATGGCTTCTCGGACAGCATCGTTCGCTGCTTCGGCTTGTTGAGCTGTGTGGCCGGGCTGCTGAGGAGTCGTCATCAACGCCAGAGTCGCTTGCCGCACCGGAAACTTGCTGGGGCGGTTCGCAAGCCGATCTAGCAGGGCCTGCGCATAGATGCTGACATCGTGCGCCGTCGAGAACACACCGGCGTCCCCGCTTACTCCCCCCATCCGGCGCGCCGTCGGGTCATGCACGGTGCCTCGAAGAAGGTAACCAAAATCGGGATTCTTGCTCGGATCGACTCTGCTTTCCTCATCGACGGCCGTTGGTGCGACGCGCGGCAACAGATTGGTGCTCCAGGTACCGGCAGGACAGGCGACCAGTTCGCTTGGCGCAGGAGCCCAGGCAATCGCAGCTCCTCTGAGCGTGTGGGGGCCACATGCCTTGGTGGGAGGAAGGTAGCGGGTTTCTTCCATGCCAAGCGGCGCAAAGACATTCCGCTGAACGTAAACGTCTTCGGCCTCGCCGGCGAGTTCTTCGATCAGTGCGCCAAGCAGGATGTAGTTGATATCGGAATAGCGGAAAACCTCACCGGGACCCGACTGCAACGGCGTAGTGAGCGCACGATGGACGCCTTCTGTTTTGTCGGCTCCGGCCAGGCCCCACGGATCCCCGAGACTTACGTCTATCCCTTCGCCTGAGGTGTGGGTAAGCAGCATCCGAACGGTGACTTGTGCACGCTGTGGATCGTTCGCCGTATTGAAGTCAGGCAAATACGTCTGCACAGGATCGTCGAAGGCAACCTTGCCTTGTTCGTAAAGCTGCATGACGGCAGTCGCGGTTGCGAGCGGTTTCGTCAGCGACGCGATGTCGAAGATCGTGTCTTCGGTCATCGGCTCGGCAGGTGTGGGCGATCCGTCCAACCCCTGTTGGCCGGCAAGCTTGCGCGAGCCATACGCCTCGTGGAAGACGGTCCTGCCGTCATGTCCGATCGCAACCACACCGCCTGGCAGCTTCTTGGCCGCGATCGCGTCGTTCATCAGCGTCGAGATCGGTGCGAATTCGGTTGTGGCAGTTTGCATTCCCTTGCGGCTCACTACATACCTGGCCGAGGCCGCCGCCACGACCATCAGCACGGCTATTCCAACAGCGATGGCTGTCCGCGCAGATGCCTTACTGGCCATGATCGGAGCAACGGCTTCAGATAGGAGAGCTGGGCGCGGGCAGAACCGGAATCGGCGCCAGTGAGTTGCCTTCCCGGATCGACGAACAGTTCTGTGGAGCCGGCAGGCCGGCGAAACGCTGTTTGATCCAGGCGGTCGAGCTGTGCAACCAGATGGGGACGCTCCAGATGTGGCTGAGCGCGACGTACTCCTCGTAGTAGACGGGTACGCCCTTGGCGCAGTAGTCGCGAGCGAGCGTGCGCACATCCCCGGCAATCATTACGCCGTCGCCGGCGCCGATGTCCTTCTTGTTTCCCGGGGTGCCCTCGAGCTCACCGTTGGCACCCTGACCGATGAACAGCGGAATTGTCGGCGTACCGCCAGTACCCATGATCAGCTTGTTAGCGCAGCCGACGTAGAGCGGCAGGTCCTCCGGAGTCGGGTAACCGGGACTGACCAGATCCCTCCACTTCAGACCCGGGTATTGACCCAGCACGTTGATGATCGACGCGGTCTGCATTTCGTGAAAAATCCTGGCGCCGTTGGGGCTGAGGTATTTCGCCAGGTCGGTTTCGATCTCGAATCCGCGCGCGATCCCGACCAGCGCCATCGCCATGACGCCGGCCCAGAACCCGGTCCCCTCGACGTAGTGCAGATTGTGCGCCGGATCGACCAGCACGCCACCTATGGCCGCGCCGATCAGGTGCTCGTTGGCGTCGGGTGCGTAAGTGGGGGCCAGCTCGGCGGCCCACTCGGTGGCGACCGCACCGCCGGAATATCCGAGCATCGCCACCCTCGCGTTGTTCGGGACGGTCGACGAGTTGAACGCGGCGCGGATCGAATCGAGCGTGTTCATTCCATACTCGGCCCCCGCGGCGAAGGCGGCCCGCTGCCCCTCGGTGTCCGGGACAATAACCGTGTACCCGTCGGCGAGGAACGCACCGAACACCGCCGCTTCGACGTTGGGGATGACGTCGCCGAGCCTACGTCCACCCCAAATCGCATAGGACGGCTCGTCGTTGCGGTTGAGCGAGTCGTAGGCGGACTGATACGAGATCACCCTCGTCGCGTCGAACTGGAATGGAGGCTTGATGACCGAGGTGACGTTGACGGTCGGCTTGCCGATCTGGCTGGTCGACCGGTAGAGCAGCTGGGTGGTCTCGAGCATCGTCGGGAAGCCAAACAGGTGGTAATGAAGGCGGCGCGTGTTCAGCACCGTTCCCGGTGCGATGCTATCTAGCGGCGTGGAGCCGGCGTAGGCGTAGAACGGATCATCTTGCGGCTGCAGCGATGCCACGGCAATGCCGGGTGCGCCACTGCGGCCCGGATACCGCCCCGGTAGCGGTGGTGTGGTCATATCTTCCCCCTAGCGATCGGCACAGTATTGCGGCGCCACCGGGCCATGCGACTCGTCGGCACCTGAATCGCGGCCATGACCGCGCTCATCGGCGAGGCTACCGACTTCGGCAGTGTCTTCGGCTTGGCGACCGGCGGGCTATCGCCTTCCCACCACGTCGGCTGCAACAGCGCCGTCGTCACCGGGATCGCCCGATCGACGCTGTTGTGCCCCCATCGGCTTGCCCGATCGATGGACGCGGCAGAGGGTGCCAGATTCACCGGCGACAATGTCGGCCCGAATCGGACGAGATGGTCGGCATAGGGCAGGTTGCGTACCATCTGCAGCTGGATGGCCTGGGTGATTGGCACCAACCAGAGGTTGCGCGGATCCCATTGCGGGTGAAAGCAATCGAACGCCAGATAGCAGGCGTTACGGGTGCCGAGCCTGCCGTCACGGACACGCTTCCACGCCAGTTCGATCGG
>NZ_DASXHW010000179.1:0-6043 GCF_036488105.1 Mycobacterium sp.
CAATCCGAAGCCGATGGTGCCAATGGTGTAGCCCAGCAAGAAGATCGAACCGATGTAGCCGGCTTGAGCCTCGGTGATGTGCAGCGTCTGTTTGATTTCCGGCAACACCAGGCCGTAGATGTTCACCGCATACGAGTCGAATCCGTAGCCCAGGCCCGCTGTTACGGCAACGAAGAGCGCCTGCCTGAACGTCACGGGGGAGACTCGGGGGACCTGGACGGGGATGCTGCCGACGCTCAACGCCACGCGTGGACGGTATGCAACAACGCAGGTCTACAGAAGAGTCGCGATCGGCGTGATTGAAACGAAGCGCGCGACCCGCCTCTCAATCCGAATGCGGCAGCTGCCTACTCGCTCCTACGGGAGTGGTAGGCAGTCTAAGCTCAGCTTCCGGCGCTGAGGATTTTGATCGCGAAGATCAGGCTGTCGCCCTTCTGAATGCCAGCTTGAGGCTGACCTTCGGGATAGCCGTCCGCTGAGGCCATCGCGACGCCGACAGTGGAACCGACCTTTTGTCCCGCGATCGCCTTCTGAAAGCCCGGCACCACACCGTCGAGCGGGAATTGGGCCGGTGTGCCGCGTTCGTAGGCGCTGTCGAACACTTTGCCGTCGCGTCCGTTGACACCCATGTAGCAGACAGAGACTGTGGCGGTGGGCGCCACAACGGGTCCGTCTCCGGCGTGCAGCGTGTGTACCGCGGTTTCGGTGACGCTGAACGGTGCCGTCACGGTCACTAGCGGTGCGGCCGTATCCGTGGAGCCCGTCAACGCGACGCTGCCGGTTGCCCCGCTGAGGGTCCAGTCCGGTGTTCCGCCATCACCCGGCGCTCGGGTGGGGCAGCTGCTGTCTGCGGTCGCGGGTGGGGGCGAGGCCGGCGACAAGGCTTGGGTGAAGGCAGGCACGGTCGTGGATGTGTCTTTCGACGAAGCTGGCTTGTCGGAGCTGCACGCGGCAAGCGTCACGACAGCCGATGCGGCACAGATTACGAGCCCGACCGAGGAGTACGTACGCAACGAGTTCACGGTCGTCACGCTACAGCCGCGGGTTTCGCACGATGTCTTGGCGTCGAGCTCAGCGCCCGAGGTCGGAAGCGTGAACCGCTCCGTCGATGAGGGGAGTGGTGGGTCGATGATCGACTGAACTTCCTCCGACTGCGGGTTGGCTCAACGCCCACGCGCCGGGCGGGCTTGCAGCTCAGGCGCGGCGGCGGCGAGGATCTTCGCGCGGTCGCCGTCCAGCGGAGGATAAATCCGTTCTGTGTTGATGACACGCTTGGTGGCCTTGGCTTGGGCGCCGTGCGCCACCACCCGCCGATCCCAGCCTTCGGTATACAGCGCACCTGCCGGCCCCAGGTCGAGAACAGTTACGTACCAGGGGATACGAAGCTTAAGCATCGGCTCACCCAGTAGGTCGCTAACGACGTTGTAGCCCGCATACCGCCCCATCGGCCGTCCGTGCTGACACGACATCACCGACAGGTGCTGATCGTCCATCTTTGCCGCCGCAACATCCCCGGCGGCAAAGACGCCCGGCACGCCGACCACCCGGAGATAGTCGTCGACCGGCAGCCGCCCCAACCGATCAAGCTCGGTCCCGAACAGCGAAGTCAGCGCGTTAGCCCGCATGCCGGCGCACCATACGACCGTGGCGGCTGCCACCCGCTGCCCGGTGGACAGCGTCACACCCTCGGCGTCGACGGCCGTGACACCGACGCCGGTCAGCGCCTCTACACCGTTAGCGGCCAGCGCCGCCTCAATCAGCGGACGCGCGGAGTCGCCCATATCGGAGCCCACGAACGGGTTGCGGTCGACCAGCAGCACCCTCGGCGTGCACCCGTCACGGCCGGAAAGCAGCTCGGCGAGTCTGCCGGGTAGCTCGCAGGCGGCCTCGATCCCGGTCAGTCCCGCTCCAACCACTACCGCGGTCGCCGCGCCGGGCGCGGTCGGGCCATCGGCCAGCGACGCGAGATGCCGGCTCAGTCTGCTCGCCTGGTCGTAGGTGTCGATGTCGAAGCCGAATTCGCGCAGACCGGGTAGCTCGGCTCTGGCCACAGAACTCCCCACCGCGAACACCAGCCGGTCATAGTCCTGGGTGCCAAACCCATCAGCGCCTGAGAAGACGATGGTGCGTGCGGCGGTGTCGATCGCCGTGACGTCAGCGGTGATGTGCGCGACACCAGCCGGGTCCAACACAGCGCTCAGCGGGATGCGGCACGCGGTCAGGTCGGACTCGTAGTTGCGCACCCGGATGTCGTGGAACGGCTGCGAACTGATGACGGTCACGCCTACATCGCGCGCGGGGATATGCAGTTCGTCGAGTCGACGTGCCGCTCCGACCGCGGCCCACAGGCCAGCAAAGCCGGAGCCGAGAACGACGACACTTTCCACGGCCGCTCCTTACCCACCTACATCGAAGCTAAGATTTCGTGACGGTTTCAGTTGAGCAAAGGTACTGCAGCTTACCCGTGGCGCGAGGGCCGATATCGCCTGTTTCGCTTTAGTGTTGGCCGCTATGGCGGGATTGGACAATTGCGTGAAGCGCTGGCGCACAGCGCTTCACGTAGCCGTGTCGGCATTGATAGTTGCCGTCCTCGGACTCGCTATCACCCCAGTAGCTCATTCGGCCGCGGCCACGGCAACGTTGTCGGTAGAGCATGCGTGGCAGACCGGTTTCATCGCCCACTTCACGATCACCAACTCGAGCACGGTGCCGCTAACCGATTGGCGTCTCGAATTCGACTTGCCGGTGGGCGAATCCGTCTCGCACACGTGGAATAGCACCCTCACACAATCTGGCACGCACTATGTGCTCACGCCCGCGAACTGGAATCACACCATCGCACCTGGTTCTTCAGCCACAGGTGGTCTACGAGGCGTGCTGACCGGGTCCTACTCGCCGCCGACGAATTGTCTGCTCAACAGGCAATATTTCTGCACCTAGAGGCACGCGTGCGACCGGAGTGCCCTGTCGGAGTTGGCCCTTTTGTGTTGCAGGCCAGCCGAGTTCAGCTGGTGCTGTAAGCCCAATAGTCGTACGCGGCGGGCACCGGGCACAACGAGTGGTACGCGGCCAGCACGAACTGACCCGCTTCGCCACTGGTTAGCTCTGGATGATCCCGCACGAGGTCCGCGGCCACCTGCGTACCCACGACGTGGGCATTCCACAGTTGCCAACACACCCTGTAGCCGTTTTCCAGCATCGCAGGATCCGTTCCGGTGACACCGGCTGCCCGTGCGGCGGCTAGGAAGTTCGGGACGGCGCCAGGTTGCGGTGCCCCGACAGAGCCGACCGTATTGACCGGGTCGGCGCCCGATGGCGCGGCCAGACCGATGGAGATGATGGCTCCAACGGCGCCGAGCAGCACTTTTCCGATCATTAGCGATCTCCTGTTTGCTTTCTGTTTACCTAAAAAGGTACCACAGTTCATGTCAGGGACGCCTGTGCTTAACGCTGCGTGCCGCATTCGGTGGTTTCTAACTGCCCGTTGTTCATGCCAGCTCGAAACGGCTTGCCGCCGGCGTCATATCAGCCGAGGTGATCGCGGCGGGGAAGGTCGCCTTCGTCAGCGAAGCGGCTATCGCCGAGACTGGGGGATCTGCACGTGACCCAAAGTCGTTGGGCAACAACCGAAAACGGGATGCCTTACTGGTAACCCGGCATATTCGACTCCTGCATATTCCTCCCGGATGGGCCGCCAAGAGCTGAAGGACCGCAGTCTCAAGCCGGCAGTCCGACGGCGGCCCATAACGTGCGGATGCAGAGGTTGTGGGGTTGTTGGCGCGAAATGGTTGGGTTGTCGATCCAGACGAGGATCGCGGTTTGCACGAAGCCGAGCCAGCTGGTGACGGCGAGCGGCGTTTCGGTATCGATCGGGATCACGGCGGCCAGGCCGGTTCAACACCCCAGGGTTAGATCAGATGAACCCCCTACACGACGCGACCGTGGACCCGGCTATCGACGGCAAACCGCAACACAGCTACGCGCAGCGTTGATGCCCGAGTTGCATCGCGCTCCAGCAACCGGACATAGCCTGGCTCGCGCCAGATCTGCTCTATGGTGGACCTCTCGTGGGTGTGTACGCAGCCACCGTCTGCACACAGGACCGAGTCCTAACGGCGCAGGCTGTCTCTTAAAGATTCGAAGGTGACGTGGGTTGCAGACATTTCTCAAAGACTGCCGCTGGGGGCGTTTCCTGTTGTTACGCGGCGACATGATCAGTGCGTACGCCGACGTGTACGGCGAGTGGAGCGAGCTAGAGGTGTCGCTCTACCGACGATTACTCAAACCAAACAGCGTGGTGATCGAGGTCGGCGCCAACCTTGGCCTGCACACCGTGCCACTGGCAAAGATCACACCGTCGGGCCACGTCATCTGCTTTGAGCCGCAGCGGCCTATCTTCAACATTCTGTGCGGCAATCTTGCGCTCAACAACCTGATCAATGTCGATGCACACAGAGTGGCAGTCGGTGCGCGCCAAGAGCTCGTCGTCATCGAGTTGACCAACTACGACACCCCGTGGAATTACGGCGCCTTCTCTATCGACGCGGGTTTCAGCGGCGAGGGATGCTTTCCCGGCGAGCTGACATCCGATCGGACTGCGGTCGTGGTACTCGACGAATTCCCGCAGACCGCAGACCTTCAGCACCTCGATTTGTTAAAAGTGGATGCCGAAGGATTCGAGCTGGCCGTGCTGCACGGGGCTGAGCGGCTCATCGCACGCACACGACCAACCCTGTTTGTCGAAAACAACAACCCCGCTACAGGCGACAACCTAATTCGGTATGTCCGCGGACTCGGTTACGACTGCTACTGGTACTGCACTGCGCGCTTTAGTCCCGACAACTACAACGGTGTCGATCGATCCGCGCCTGTCGTAAGTAACGGCGTCTCGTGGAATCCGTTCGGTCTTGACATCAACATGGTGTGCTTTCCCGCCAGCGCTCGACCGATCAGCGGCCTCCCCAAGGTCGGTACCTTCGACCAGATTGTTCACGGCGGGGTGCCGATAGTCGAGAAGCTTTCCTGACCCCACCGGGGTGGCGTGAGCACGCTATAACTCATCGTCCAAAATGCTGTGCCACAACCGAACACAATCGCCTACTGGTAACCCTCCATATTCGATTCGTGCATATTCCTCCCGAGCAGCGAGGGGGAGTTTTAGGCCTGGTCGATGTAGACGTCGAGGCCCGCCATGATTTGACCCAAGGGGGAGAGCGCCGGGTCGGGATGGCCCGCGTTGAGGAGGCGTTCGCCTTCTACCTCGATTACGGCGGCGAAGAACGCCTGCAAACGAGAGCCGTTTTGATTTGTACGGTGGGTAGCGTAGCGGGCTGATCGTGAGCGCTACCTCTCCGAGGTCACCTCACGTAGCGGATTCGGGTTCGTCGATGGCGCGGCAGATGGTGGGCGTGTCGTCAGCACAGCAGTCGTCGGCTCGTCGCCGAGTGCTGGTAAGTGACCGGCGCAGGCTGAGCAATTCGGTTACTGTGGCGTCGATCTCGCTGATCCTTTCCTCGAGCATGTCGCGGACGGCGGCGCACGGCGGGGTCCCGCCGTTGCGAATGGCGAGTATTTTGCCAATGTCGGCTAAGTGGAGGCCGAGCTTGCGGGCTCGCCTGATGAACGTCAACAGTTCAACGTCGTGGTGATCGTAGAGCCGATAGCCTGCCGGGGTTCGGCCCGCAACGGAGAGCAGGCCTTTCGCCTCATAGACTCGCACCGCTTTGCGGGTAACCCCGGCAGCCGCGGCGGCTTGCCCGATGGTCAACGTGGATGCTGGCATGATTCACGCTCCTTTCCACATCGCAGTATTGACCTTGCCCCAGGGGCCGGGTTCTAGCGTGAAATTACCTGATCCACACCTCATTGAGGAGACCGCAGATGCCATTAGCCCAAGGAGAGGTCTACCACTGCCCCGACACCCAGTGCGGGTGTGAAGTGACGGTGACTAAGCCGGCCCTGCCTGACTGTCCTGACCCAGAGGCCCTGACCTGTTGCGGGAAGACCATGATCAAAACGGCCACCTGACGCGTTTGTGAGCCTG
>NZ_DASXHW010000222.1:0-6048 GCF_036488105.1 Mycobacterium sp.
CCCCACCAGACGCGAGTTAATGCCGTCGGCCTCGAGCTGACGGGCGACGAGGTGGCCGCATCACCACACCGACGGCGATCGCCACCGCCAACCACGGTGAGCGCTTCATCGAGCGGAGTCAAGTCGACTCAAACTTGTTGCGTTGCAAAGACATTCTTCGGAATGGTCAATGGCAGGTCGACGGCGCTGAAGAGCCCGGGCGCAGCGTTGACGACATAGGGCACGGCGTTGACGACGCGCATCGCGGTGGCCACCATCGCGCCGGCACCCGAGGTCATCGAGGCGATACCGGCCCGGCCGGGGTCACGCAGCGTTGCCGCCAGGGTGCAGTCAATGTCGGGATCGCCGGTGATCACCACGCGGTAGGACAGGTCACCGATACCGGTCGGCCAGTCCGGAGCAACGCTGTGCGCCAGCCGGGTGACGTGTTCGACGATGATCGCCTCGCGACCATCTACGACGCCGATCGCTTTCATGCGGATCGCGCCGCAGGTTCCCGCCTCGACGGTACCCATTGCGACGTGCAGGGTTTCGTTGGTCACGGCGCGGTCGAATTCTTCGCGGACTTCTTGGACTTCGACACCAAAGGCGTCGCCGATCAAACGGAGTTGCCCCGCCCACTCACCGGCGATCGCGCCCGGGAAAGAGATCCAGGGCTGGTAGTCCAGCGGCTGTCCGAAGCCCAATCCGTTGATCATGATGTCGGGCACGCCGTAGTCGTCATAGAGCCCGATCTCATAAGAGTGGATCGACTCGATCGAGGAGGATTGGGTGGACAGCACGAGCGGCAGGTAGTCGGCGGCGAAGCCGGGTTCGATGCCCGAGGCGTACAGCGATACCTGTCCTTGCTTGGCTGCGGTGGCCAGTTGCTCGCGCCACTCGGCGGGCTCGTAGGCATGCGGATTAACCAGCCGGGTGGTGCTGGTGGTGACGACGTTGATTCCCGCTGCAAGCAATTTCACGTAGTCGGGAATTGCCAGGGCGTCGCGTTCGGGCCCGGCCGCCGCGTAGATCACGCAATCGGGCTTGAGGGCGATGAGCGCATCAGCGTCGTTGGTCGCTGATATACCGATGGGATCGCCGTTGGCCAGCTCGCCGGCATCTTTGCCCACCTTTTCGTCGGAGTGCACCCAGACTCCGACCAGCTCGAGGTTGGGGCGGTTGGTGACGGTGCGAATAGCGATCGACCCGATCCCCCCGGTCGCCCATACCACCACGCGGTGCTTACCAGCGGTCATCTCTTCCTCCTGAATTGCCCTAAACCTGTTGTCCTGCAACCGATCTATTATTCAACGGTGTTGCTATGCGATCTTGACCGGCAGCCGGGCCCAGCCCCGCACACTGGAGGTTCGCGCCCTGCTGGCGTGTTCGTAGTCGACGTCCCAATCGGTCCACCGCTTGAACACCTCCTCGAATGCGACCCGCGCTTCCAGCCGAGCCAGCGATGAGCCGAGGCAGAAATGCAAACCTTGCCCGAAGCTCAAATGTGCTGCCGTGCGGTGGATGTCATAGCGATCGGGGTCAGGAAAGTGCTTCTCGTCGCGATTAGCCGATGCGTTGAGCAACAGCATGTAGGACCCTTCGGTCACAGTCTGCCCGTATAGCTCGGTGTCCTGGGCGACGTAACGCCCCTGCACCGGTGACGGTGGCTCGTAGCGCAGCGTTTCCTCGACCGCTGACGGAATCAACGAGGGATCGGCGACGAGTTCTCTTCGCTGGTCTGGGTTTTCGCCGAGCAACTCACCCATGAACCCGATCAGTCGAGCGGTGGTCTCGCCGCCCGCGCCGGCGATCATCGCGGTGTAGGCGATCACTTCACCGCGGTCAAGGCGGCGCATGGTTCCGTCTGGTTCCTCGACGTGCGCGTTGAGCAGTTCGGTCATCAGGTCATCGGAAGGGTGCGTTGCCCGCCACTCGATGTAATCGGCGAACTGTCCGATCGACTCATCCAGGGTCGTCGCGGTCAGCAGAGTGCCCCCGGATTCCACCGTGATGCTCTTATCGTTGCGCTCGCGGATCCGTTGCTGCCCTTCCTCGGGAATACCGAGCAGGTAGCCGATCGTCCGCATGGGCATGATCGCGCCGAGGTCGGCGACGAAGTCGAAACCGTCCATGTCGCGCAGCGGATCCAGTGCACGCGAACACAGGTCACGCACCAACCCTTCGACCGCCAACATGCGGCGGGGGGTGAAAACCCGCGACAACAGCCGGCGGTGCAGGTCGTGCAGCGGCGGGTCTTCCCATAGCAAGATGCCGGGCGGTATGTCGATGCCGCTGAACAAGACGTCGGCGGTGGTGCCTCTTCCCGAGCGATATGTCTCCCAGTCGTGCAGCGCACGCGAGACATCGTCATAACGACTGAGCGCGTAGAAGTTGTACTTGTCGTTGTAGTACAGCGGGGCCTCGGCGCGCATCCGTTTCCACACCGGGTACGGGTCGTCGTCGATCGTGTGGTCGTACGGGTCGTAATACAAATCGGCGGTTGAATTGCTCGTCACGATCTGCCTTCCGCTAGCGGGGCTGGTTGGGCGTGCCCGGGTATAGCTGCTCGGTGGGTCCTGCGGTCACCCAACCGCCGAGTTTGGTAATGAGATGTGGCGCGAAAACCGAGCCGTAGACAAGGTGGCCGACGATGACAACGGCGACGATGGACAGCACCGAAGACTGCAGTTGACTATTCGATTTCTTGTCGGCCCACATCTCGATGACGTTGCGGCCCTCAGCATCGGTGCGTCCGAGCAGGTAGGTGAAGACCATCATCTCGATGCCCATGGCCAGCGAGTCGTACAGCGGATACTGATGTTTGGTTCCCTCGAATATCGCGAGTCCGGGGATCACGTAGCCGTAATAGAAGTTGCCGAAGTGGGCGCCGGTAATGGCGTTGAACACGAAAGCCCAGCAGAAACCCACCAGCAGGCCGACTGTGAGGAGGGCAATTGGCCTGCGCCAGCGGAATTTTGCGCTCAGCCATCGGCCAAGTGCGGCTCCGATCACGGCGGGAAGAACAAAGTAGGAGACGTAACCGATGGGTACCGACGATGGGAGCCCGCCCCACGTCACGTTCAGCGGCCACCACGACGGCATCCGCGGCAGACCAGGCGGAAACTGCGCGTACATCGCCCAGTCATAGGGGGACTCGATCCAGGAGAACGAGAGCGCGGAGATGCTCAGCAGAAGCAGTGGGTGCACCCGTCGGCGACGGTAGCTCAGATAGGCCCCGACCAGAATAAAAGCGATCCCCGAGACATAGGCGAAGTACATCTGCCCCTCCAGCAGGGGCGTCATCTTCGCGTTCACGGGCGGCCGTCACCGGTCGTAGCGTGCCGCGCCTCGGGGTCGAAGCGGAGAACCAGAGCGAACACCAGAGCTATCAATCCGAACAACGTGCCTAGCATGATCACAGCACCCACGCCCAACACCTCTCCTGGAAAAATACAACCCTTTAGATAGTGACGACTATCCTATAGACAGTCAACCATCAGATTCGGCTCGAGGAGTGAACACCGTTGCCCCAGCGCTCACCCGCCAGAAAGCCGGTCGAGGCCGAGATCTCGGCCTCGGGATCGCGCCGGCCGCGGGGTGAACCACGCAAACTTCTGCTCGCTGCGGCCCGCGACCTGTTCGCCCGCCAGGACTACCGCAGCACCACAACACGTGAAATCGCCGAAGCCGCAGGCGTTACCGAGCATCTGCTGTTCCGCAACTTCGGTTCGAAAGCGGGGTTATTCCGAGAAGCCCTCGTCTTGCCGTTCACCGAATTCGTCGACGACTTCGGCCGCACGTGGGAGTTGGTCGTTCACGAGGAGGCCGACGAAGAGGAAATGGCGCGGCGCTTCGTCGGGCAGCTTTACGACCTTTTCGTCGAACACCAGGGACTGCTGTTGACGCTCATGGCCGCTGAAATCCTCAGCCCAGAGGAGCTAGCCGAAACGGGCATCGCCGACATCAGGCGAGCCCTCACCGTGCTCAGCCAGATCGGCGCGGAAGGCATGCGCATCCGCGGCATGCGTACCAACCGCCCCGACCTGCCGGCTCACTCGACAGTCGCCATGATCGCCGGCATGGCCGCATTGCGTTCGACTTATTTCGGGTCCGAGCAGCCGTCGAGAGAAGCCATCGTCGACGAACTCGTCCAAGCGATTCTGCACGGATTCCTACATCGACAGGATTGACGAGCAACGCCTTTGTCACGCAATAACTTAGGTGTCGGCGCGGGTCCAGAATGAGTGACCCTCCTGCGCGATGCAGATCAGGAACAGGCCGTCGGGCGCCTGCGCGACGTAGTTCAAATACTGCCTGCAGTCGGCGTTCTCTTCCTTGATGCCCGCCATCGGCGGGGAGCGGAACCATCTCGGCTGGTATCGCCTCGGCGAGCCGCAGAACATCAGCCGTCCGGGTTGGGTGGCGGGCACGTAACCGCCGGATACCCCGAACGCGTAGTAGGTGGTGTTGTCGCACGGCGCGCCCAGAACCATGTTCGGAGCGATGCCTGGAGTACAGGCCGGGTAGTCGCAGACAGTCGGCCCTGCAGCAGCCGTCGGCGGCATCAATGCGCCGACTCCGATCAGCGCAGCCACCATCACCACGATGAAACGCACCGAAATAGTTTTGCACGGGCGATAAGAAAATTCTCTTCTTCGGAGAAGATCGCATACGGAAGCCATCCCATGGATTTTGCACGTCCGCATAGCGCATCCGGCCAGCGACTTTGGGGTGATAACGTGATTCTCCGTGTGTAGTCCGGAAAGAGCCGTGAGTCGCGGTGTACTCGCGCCGGCGATTGCTCAGGACCTGTGACGGAATCCGACGCCGACCCATCGACCACCGAAGCTCCAGATTCGCTCGCGGAAGCAGAAGAAGAGCTAATTCGTGCCGAGGAGCGCGCCGAGGCCGCGCGAGCGCGCGCGGCCGAATTGCGTCGGGAGGCCGAGGCCGGTTCGAGCGAACAGTCCGACGCGACCGAAGACGCCGACGGTGCCGACGCCAAGCCGGCTGCCTCGCGATTGAGGGGTCGGTGGCGATGGCGGCTCCGTCGTCCCACCCGGAAAGCGATAGGTGTCGGCACCGCAATCGTGCTCATCTGCGCCTCATTGGCAGCCGGCGGTTACATCGTGTGGCAGCACCGCACACTCGTGCAGCAGCGGCAGCACGCGGCGGAGTTTGCCGCAGCTGCCCGGGAGGAAATTGCAACACTGATGTCGATTGACCCTGCGCACGCCGCGGAAAATATCCAGCACTCCATCGACGACACGACGGGAGCACTCAAGAGCCAGCTGCAAGCGACGTCCGGCTACATGGCCAAGAATGCCCAGGATGCGCAGGTCACCACGAAGGCCACCGTGCAAGATGTCGCGGTCGAGTCGATGACCGATAATTCGGCAGTCGTCCTGGTAGTCGCGAAATCCGACACCATCAACCCTGACAAGTCGGTGCGGCCACCGGTCTTCTGGCGACTCAGTGTCAATATCGATCGGGATGGGGATCGGCTCAAGATGTCGAAACTTGACTTCGTCCAATGAATTCCGAGTCAGAGTCGCCGCTCGACGATGCGGAGATCGCCGACGAGGATCCGGGCTCGCAGAACGCCAGCGCCAAGGCTCCTTCCGTCGGCGAATCGCGTCTCGACCGAACGGCGGCGATCGACCGGATAGCCTCCCGCCTTCTGGAGCACTGGGGTTCAATTCTTTTGACGGCATCGGTCATCGCCGCAGTGGGACTGGCTGCGTGCCTATTCGTTCTTCAGTACCGTCCGGATCGACAGCTCGATGACGCCGCGGCCCAGCGGGCGGTTCGCGCGGCCTCCGACGGCGCCGTTGCGGCGTTGTCCTACTCGAGCGAGAACATGGATCGTGACTTCGCCAGGGCGAGATCACATCTCACTGGGGACTTTCTTGCCTACTACGACAAATTCACCAAAGAGATCGTCATTCCGACGGTGCAGCAAAAGCACCTCGCGCAGACCGCCTCAGTGTTGAGAGCGGCCGTGTCAGAACTGGAGCCGAACTCCGCCGTCGTGCTGGTGTTCCTGAACGAGACCACAACAGGCAA
>NZ_DASXHW010000245.1:0-2397 GCF_036488105.1 Mycobacterium sp.
CCGGCATAGAGGAGCTCCAAGTCCGGCCGCAGTCCGCGGCGGCGACCCTGCAGCACCCCGAAGAGGTACACCCGGCGGGAGTGATTGAACAGCAAGTCGTCTTCGGCAGCTCGGATGTGCGCGGTGATCGCCGTCACCAGCTTGGTGTCGGGAATGTTAACGCCGGCGATACTGTCGGCATCCGTGCTGGACATATGCAAGTCCTACGCGAAGGAGGTTGGTTGTCCAGCTTATCTCGCGTGGCACCGCGCCCTACGGTAGAAAGCATGCCTTCTCCCGAGCGGCCGATCCGTATCGGCGTTCAGCTGCAGCCCCAGCATTCCCCGAACTACGGCAACCTGCGCGACGCCGTGCGCCGATGTGAAGACGTCGGCGTCGACGTCGCTTTCAACTGGGACCACTTCTTCCCTCTCTACGGCGATCCCGATGGCGCGCATTTCGAGTGCTGGACCATGCTCGGCGCCTGGGCCGAGCAGACCTCGCGAATCCAGATCGGCGCGCTGGTGACCTGCAACTCCTATCGAAACCCGGAGCTGCTGGCCGACATGGCCCGCACCGTCGACCACATCTCGGACGGTCGGCTGATCCTCGGCATCGGATCCGGCTGGAAGGAAAAGGACTACGACGAGTACGGCTACGAGTTCGGCACCGTCGGCAGTCGGCTCGACGACCTGAGTGGCGCGCTGCCGCGGATCACGTCCCGGCTGGCCAAGCTCAACCCGGCGCCCACCCGCGACATCCCGCTGCTGATCGGCGGGAAGGGGCCGAAGAAAACCCTGCGGCTGGTCGCCGAGCACGGCGACATCTGGCACGGGTTCACCAGCGTCGACAGCTACCCACAAGCCGCCGCGGTGCTGGCCGAGCATTGCGCCGCGGTGGGTCGCGATCCCAACGCCATCGAGCACTCAGCCGGCGTCAACAAGGACCACGGCGGGTTGCTCGCCGACGCGGAAGGGTTGGTGGCGCTGGGCGTGACGCTGCTGACCGTCGGGGTCAACGGCCCGGACTACGACCTGAGCGACGCCGAGGAGCTGTGCCGATGGCGTGATCGGTCATGAGGAGCGGCGCGTCGAAACTTGTTGCGCTACTGGCCACCATCCTGCTGGCCTACAGCCTGGCTCCGGTCGCCCCGGCCGCCGCCGACAACCTGTGCAAGCCGTCGGGCAAAGAGGGCGCGATCGCGCTGCCGGAGAAGCTGGTCACCGCCAGCCCGCCGCAGGAACGCGACTACACGACCGCCGACGTCGAACCATTGAGTTCGGTGAACATCGACGCGCTCGGCTTGCGCACGCCGCGGACCCTGACCATCGGAACTCAGCCGGGAGGTCCCCCGACCAGCTGCCTGAACACCACGGGGCGCTACACCGGTTATGACAACGAGCTGCTGCGCGCGATCGCCGCGAAGCTGGGGCTGAACGTCGTCTTCGCCGGCACCGAATTCGCCGGCCTGCTCGCCCAGGTGGCGACGGGACGCTTCGACGTCGCCTCGTCGTCGATCGTCGCCACCGAAGCGCGCCGCCGCACGGTCGGATTTACCAACGGCTACGACTTCGGTTATCTGTCGTTGATCGTCCCGTCCCGCTCGCCGCTCGACAGCTTCGAGAAACTGGGTGCGGGGCAGCGGATAGGCGTCATTCAGGGCACCGTCGAAGAGGCCTATGTCGTCGACACCGTGCATGTGCAGCCGGTGAAATTCCCCGACTTCACCACCCTGTACACCTGCCTGAAGAACCATCAGCTCGACGCGTGGGTGGCGCCGGCAATGGAGGCGGCCAAAGTGATGCGGCACGGCGATACCGCCGCCGTCGCCGCCTACACGTTTAGTCCGGGCAGTTTCATAGCGTTCCCGGTGGCCAAAGACAACCAGCCGCTGATCGATGCGTTGAACGCCGGCTTGGACGCCGTCATCGCCGACGGCACCTGGGCGCAGCTGTATACCGACTGGCTTCCACGGCCGTTGCCGCGGGGCTGGAAGCCGGGATCGAAATCTGCCCCGACGCCGCAGCTGCCGGACTTCGCGGCGATCGCCAAACGCAATCACCGCGGGGAGTCGGCCGGGCCCGCGCCGCCGAAATCCACGCTGGCCCAACTGCGGGACCAGTTCTTCGACTGGGATCTGTACAAGCAGGCCATCCCGGCGATGGTGACGACGGGCTTACCCAACACGCTGATCTTGACCGTCAGCGCCAGTGTGATCGGCCTGGTGGTCGGTATGGCGCTCGCGGTGGCCGGTGTCTCCCGGACCCGCTGGCTGCGCTGGCCGGCGCGGCTCTACACCGACATCTTCCGCGGCCTGCCCGAAGTGGTCATCATTCTGCTGATCGGGCTCGGCATCGGGCCGATCGTGGGCGGATTGACGAACAACAATCCCTACCCGTTGGGCATCGCCGCCCTGGG
>NZ_DASXHW010000282.1:0-2962 GCF_036488105.1 Mycobacterium sp.
CGCATCGCCGCCATCGACGCGGAGGCCACCGGGAAATTCCTGACCGCGATCGGCTTCGATCAGGTTGACGGCCCCTCACACGTCGAGGTCGCCGGCGATCAACTCGCGCCCGGTGGGTCGTCCGACGGCGTCACTTGCACGGTGTCGCGCTACGCACTGGCTGAGGACGCGCATCAGTTCACCCTCACCGTTGTGGAACACCCCGCGACCCGTGACGCGGATCCGGTGCCGTGGGGCGGGAACCGTCAAGGGTTGTACCGCTGCGCGTTGCGGGTGGAGAGCACTGAGGCGGCAATGTCGTTGGTGCCGGATTCGATTGAGGTGATGGGTGATCCGGTGTGGTGCCCGTTGCCGGGGACGAAGATCGAGGGACTCTACATTTCGTTCCTGCGCTCGCCCGACGGAGTGGTATTCGAATTCGTCGAGCGGCCGCTGAAGCACTTCAGTTCGCCTGCGGCCAGGGGTTGAGCGTTGGATCTGGGAGTACGCGGCAAGGGTTATGTCGTCGTCGGCGGAACGGCCGGCATGGGATTGGCCGCAGCACGCGCGCTGGCTCGCGAGGGTGCGTCCGTCGTGGTAGTCGGGCGCGACGCTGACCGAGGCAAGAACGCCGCGGAAGAACTCGTAGCCGCCGGTGCGGCCGATGCGCACGGCCTGGCCTTCGACGTGAGTCAGCGCGGAGCGGCAGTGGCCGCCGTCGACGAAGCGGTCCGGATACTCGGCCGACTCGACGGCATCGCCATCACGATGGGTACCGCGGGGATGATGCCTATCGAGTCTGACGACGACGCCTGGGACACCGCGTTTCACGACGTCCTGCTGGCGACCACCCGCAGCGTGCAAGCGGCACTGCCGCACCTTGCGGTCAACGGCGGCGCGATCGTCACCACCGCCGCGTACTCGGCCCGCTCGCCACACGAGCCGCGGCTGCCATATGCGAGCCTCAAGGCCGCCGTCGCCACATTCACCCGCGGCATCGCACGCACCCACGGCAAATCGGGTATCCGCGCGAACAGCGTTGCCCCCGGCGCCGTAGAAACCGATGCGCTGCACGCTGTTCGGGGATACGTCGCCGAAAGTAAGGGCTATCCCTATGACGAGGCTCTCGAACGGGCGCTGGTGGAGGACTTCGGGTTCGACGCCGCGCTCGGTCGCCCCGGCCAGCCGGACGAGATCGGCGCGCTGATCGCCTTCCTGCTGTCCGACATCTGTGCGTTCGTGACCGGGCAGACCATCTACGCCGACGGCGGTGCGCCCTAGTCAGGTCGTCGGCAGCGGCCCAGCCAGCCCGCGGGGAGAGGTCCCGTACAGCCAGCTGACCGCCTGCTCGATCTCCGAAAAAGTCAGGCCGGAACCGTCTTTGGCGTGGTAAGCACCAGGCATTTCGGTAAAACCTTCGATGCGGGTCAGCTTGTCGCCGTCGATGCGCAGAATCTGCCCGGTCAGCCAGGACGACTGCGCGGACTGCAGCCAGGCCACCACTGCGGAGCTGCGGGCGGGATCCAATGCGGGATCGTCGGCGCGCGCAGCGAACACGTCGGCCGTCATCCGCGACCTCGCCAGTGGTGAGATCGCATTGACCGCAACGCCATAACGCCGCGCCTCCATCGCGGTCACGAGCGTCAGGTTGGCGATCGCCGCCTTCGCCGCGCCGTACGCGCTCTGCCCGACATTGCCCCAGAGACCCGCGCCGGACACCGTGTTGACGATATGCGCGTCAATCGGGTCGCCCGCCTTGAACTGTGTCCGCCAGTAGTCGCAGGCATGTCGGGTGACGGCGAAGGTGCCTTTGAGATGGACGGCGATGACGGCGTCCCAATCGGCTTCGCTCGATACGGCCAGCATGGAATCACGCAGGATGCCTGCGTTGTTCACCACACCGGTCAGGGAGCCGAACGTGTCGACGGCGGTCGACACCATGTCGGCGACGTCGTCCCATGCCGATACCGAGCCCGTGTGCGCGACGGCCTTTCCGCCGGACGCCTCGATTTCGGCGACAACGTCGGCCGCAGGGCCGTCGCCGGTACCGGTGGAGCCATCCCGGGCGACGCCGGGGTCGTTCACCACGACGGCCGCGCCTTGCTTGGCCAACTCGAGGCAGTGGCCACGGCCGATACCCCGTCCTCCGCCGGTGACCAGCACGACCTTGCCGGTCAAGGGGCCTTCAGGCATCGCGCGTTATCTCCTTCATTACCTGAACAGTTCGGCTATGAGCGCGCGGCGCTGCGACCAGTCCGCTGCGCGCAGATCGACGTGTCCGGACTCGGTGGCTATCACGTCCAAGTCGTGGGCGGGTGTGGAGGCGGGCCGGCTCAGCTGATCGACGAGCGGTGATCGTCCGTTCACCCGGGTCGGGACGGCGATGATCGACAGGCCGCCGTGACTCATCCGGGCTGCGGCGCAGTAGTCGGGATGGCCGCCGATGCCACCGATCACCTTGTCGCCCACGCCTTCAACGTTGATCTGCCCGTATTGGTCGATCTCGATGGCGGTGTTCACCGCGACCAGCGGTGCGCCGCGCGACAGCCGGGTGAGGTCGTGGGTGTAGTCGAGCCCGTGCAGGATGGGGCGTCCGTCTGCCCAGTCGTAGAGCGAGTCGCTGCCCAGCAGATATGTCGCCGACGGGGTGCCCGCCAGCAGGCCGCGCCGGTCGAGGTCGACGACGGCGTCGGTGAGCAGGCCGGTGTCGATGTGCAACGGCACCTGCGCCCGTCGCAGCAGTGCGGTGCCGAGTTGCCCCGGCCCGTACTGGATCCGGGCGCCCTCGGGGAGCATCCGCAGTACCGCGTCGGCGAGCGCGTCGTGAATCGGCTCGGGCTCACGCTGCGGTACTCGCACCGGCCCGCTCCCGACCGTGCCGAGGACCTCGACATCAGACGGATCGAGTCGGGGCTTGGCGGCTGCCGCGGGGGCCGAGGTGTCGATCACCGCGAGAGTCCTAGTGCCGCTTGCAATTACCGCG
>NZ_DASXHW010000283.1:0-2272 GCF_036488105.1 Mycobacterium sp.
GCCGAGGTGGATCACGGTGGCGTCGGGATTGGCGGCCAGGAACTCGGCGGCCCACACGTCGAACTGAGCGGTTCGCACCGTGACCAGCGGCGTCCAGCGGTCGGTGACCTTGAGTTCGTCCCAGTCGTAGTCGATTCGGGCGACCGCTTGCTTGGCGAAGTCGTCCCCCAAGATCGGCCGGTCCCAGTCGGCGTCCAGTGCCTTGCAGTACAGGGTGGTCAGCATCGTCTGCGAAGGACCGCTGAGGTCAATGGAAACTTTGTCGGTCACGACGCCCAAGCCTAGTGTGCGACATTTGGAGATGGAGGATTCTCAATGACGGATACCACCAGTGCCGGTGGCGGCGCACGGCCGCCGCGTGTCTTGCTGCTGTACTACTCGTACAGCGGGCAGGCGCACAAGGTGCTCAATGCTGCGGGGGAGGTTTTCCGTAGCCGAGGGTGCGAGGTAAGCGAAGCCGAGATCAAATTCACCGACCCGAAGTACTCCGAGAAGTTCTCCCGCTTCCCGATGCGTCGGGTATGGCCCGACATGCTCAGCGTGCTGCAAGCGCAGAAGCGCAACGAGATCGGTCAGATTCAAACTCCCGAGACGGTTCGCGACGCCGACTACGACCTGATCCTGATCGGTTCGCCGACCTGGTGGGACAACGTCAGCATGCCGTTACGCTCGTTCCTGAAGTCGGAGGAAGCGCGTAAGTTGTTGTCCGGCAAGCCGTTTGCGGTGTTCGTTGTATGCCGCACGTTCTGGCAGGCAAACCTCGAAGGGGTGCGTGAACTTGCCGAGGAGCAAGGTGGGCGTTATGTCGACGAAATCCACTTCACCTATCCGGGCGACAACCTTCGCTCGATGCTGGCGCTGACCAGCTATCTCGGGACCGGCGAGTATCGCAAGAGGTCTCTGGGTCTTCGGCTGCCGCCGACGAACGTGCAGCCCGAACAGCTGGAGCAGACGCGGATTTTCGCGGGCCGCTTAGCGGACCGCTTGTTGGCCAAGAGTTCGGCGATGCCGGGCCAGGAACCGGTTTAGGACTGCTATGCCTCGTTCGTTCGATGTCTCGGTCGACTCGCCCGCCAGCGTCGACCAGGTTCATGCCGCTTTCAGTGCCGAGGAGTACTGGCTGGCCCGGCTCGGGAACATGAGTGGCGGCACCACGCTGGAATCACTGGTCGTCGACGACGACCAGACCGTGCGGGTGACCACCACCCAGGATCTCGGCCGCGACCTGCTGCCCGGGATCGTCTCGAAGTTCTATCGGCGCGATATCAACGTCCGGCACACCGAGACGTGGAGGCCGTCGGGCGATCAACTCCGCGGTGAGATCGCCGTCGCCGTCTTCGGGGCACCGGGCTCCGGTTCGGCTGCCGCGTCGGTTACGCCCACGTCCAACGGCTCGCTGCTGACGCTGAACGGCACGGTGGAATTCAATGTCCCGCTGGTCGGTGGGACGGTCGAGAGCTTCATCGCGCGCGAATTCGCCCATGGGATTCCGGATGTCCAGGACTTCACCGCCAAGTGGGTCACCGAGCACGCCTGAACGTATGACCGACACGCCGAACGCCGAATCTCCCTACGCCGATGCATTTCTGGTGGCGCCGGCCACGTCCGACGCGCTCGCGGGCCTGAACATGCCGCTGCAGGACGCGATGCTGACCCAGCGGGCGGTGCGCCGCGTCCACCCCGACCCGGTCGACGACGCGGTGGTGCTGAAGTGCATCGAGTTGGCGCTGCGGGCACCGACCGGCGCCAACGGCCAGAACTGGGAGTTCATCGTCGTCAAGGACCGGCGCCTGATCAAGAAGCTGGCCGGGCGATACCGCAAAGGCTGGAAATTCTCCTACGGCGGGCTACTGAGCAGCGCCGGCGACAACGACCCGTCGTTGGCCAAGGTCATCCGTGCCGCGCAATGGCAGATCGACCACTTCAGCGAGATACCAGTCTTGGTGGTGGCTTGCCTGCGGCTCACCATCCGCGAGGGCCGCGCGCCGTATTCACTGATGCCGCACGCCGCGGTGTCCGGATACTGGGGGTCGATCTACCCGAGCGTGCAGAATCTGCTGCTGGCCGCGCGCGCCATGGGGCTGGGTGCGTCGTTGATCACCTTGCCGCTGTGGGGAGTGGGGCGGGCCCGGAAAATCCTCGGCCTCCCACGCTCGGTCACGCCATGCTGCGTCGTGGCCCTGGGTTGGCCGCGGGGGCGGTACGGGCCGACTACCCGAATACCGGTGGAGCAGGTGGTGCATCTCGATGCCTACGGCAACCGCGCCTGGCT
>NZ_DASXHW010000325.1:0-17813 GCF_036488105.1 Mycobacterium sp.
ACGATCAACTATCTGGTCGAGCTCAATAGGCGGGTCAACAGCGACCTCGGCTACAGCCTGCGCATGGAACATGGCGTGCAGACACCGGATTTCACGCTGCGAACCGGGGTCGGCTCGTGTCGCGACTTCGCCTGGCTACTGGTGTCGATCCTGCGTCAGATGGGTCTGGCCGCCAGGTTCGTGTCCGGCTACCTGGTCCAGCTGACTTCAGACGTCAAGGCGCTCGACGGACCGTCCGGCCCTGCCGCCGATTTCACCGACCTGCACGCCTGGGCCGAGGTGTACATCCCCGGTGCGGGCTGGATCGGCTTGGACCCGACGTCGGGCCTGTTCGCCGGCGAAGGCCACATTCCGCTGGCCGCAACGCCGAGTCCGGAGAGCGCGGCTCCCATCACCGGCAACACCGATCCTTGCGAAGCGGTGCTGGAGTTCTCCAACACCGTCACCCGCATCCACGAAGACCCGCGCGTCACGCTCCCCTACACCGACGAGGCGTGGGCGACGATCCAGGACGTCGCGCGTGGGGTCGACGCGCGATTGACCGACGGCGATGTCCGATTGACCGTCGGTGGCGAGCCCACATTCGTGTCGGTGGACAACCAGGTCGACGACGAGTGGATCACCGCGGCCGACGGCCCGCACAAACGCGAACGTGCCTCCGAGCTGGCCGCGCGGCTGAAAGCACAGTGGGCACCGCAGGGGCTGATCCACCGAGGGCAGGGCCGCTGGTATCCCGGTGAACCGTTGCCGCGCTGGCAGATTGGCCTGTACTGGCGCACCGATGGGCTGCCGCTGTGGCCCGACGAAACGCTGCTGGCCGATCCCTGGAGCACCGATCCGGCCGGCCCGCCGGCACCCGAGTCCGCCTCCCAGGACTTGCTGGCTGCCATCGCCGACGGGCTGAGCCTGCCGCTGTCGCAGGTGCGGCCCGCCTACGAAGATCCACTGTCGCGGATGGCGGCCAAAGCGCGCCTACCCAAAGGCGACCCGGTGGCGCCGGATGCCGATTTGGACTCGGAAACCGGCGAGGACACCGTCGCGGGCCGCGCGGAACTATTGGCGTGTCTCGATGAATCCACCGAAGCCCCAGCGGCATTTGTGTTGCCGCTGCACAGACGCGACGACGACGGCGGCTGGGCCAGCGCGGACTGGCGACTTCGTCGCGGCCGCATCGTATTGGTGGACGGCGCCTCGCCGGCGGGCCTTCGGCTGCCGCTCGACGCGATCAGCTGGAAGCCGCCGCGGCCGAGGTTCGACACCGACCCGACCACCGTCGGCGACGAGTTGCACCCGTCCACCGAGGAGGCGGAGGTCGACGACGACGAAACCGCGCCGACCACCGCGATGGTCGCCGAGGTTCGCGACGGGCTGCTCTACGTGTTCATGCCGCCGACCGAGGCGCTGGACCACTTCGTCGATCTGATCGGGCGGGTGCACGACGCGGCGGCGAAGACCGGCTGCCCGGTCGTCATCGAAGGTTACGACCCGCCGCCGGACCCGCGGCTGACGTCGACGACGATAACCCCCGACCCGGGTGTCATCGAAGTCAATGTCGCACCCACCGCCAGTTTCGCCGAGCAGAGCCGGCAACTCGAAATACTCTATGAACAAGCCAGATTCGCCCGGCTGTCCACGGAGTCGTTCCAGTTCGACGGCAGCCACGGCGGCACGGGCGGGGGCAACCACATCACTCTGGGCGGCATCACCCCGAAGGATTCGCCGCTACTGCGCCGGCCAGACTTGCTGATCTCGCTGTTGACCTATTGGCAGCGGCACCCGGCGTTGTCCTACCTGTTCGCCGGTCGATTCGTCGGCACCACGTCGCAGGCGCCGCGGGTGGACGAGGGCCGTGCCGAGGCACTCTACGAACTCGAGATCGCCTTCGCCGAAATCGACCGAATCACTTCGCTTTCCGAGGGCGCCCCAGCCAAACCGTGGGTCACCGACCGGGCCCTTCGGCATCTGTTGACCGACATCACCGGCAACACGCATCGCGCAGAGTTTTGCATCGACAAGCTCTACAACCCGGACAGCCCGCGCGGCCGACTGGGCCTACTGGAGCTTCGCGGTTTCGAGATGCCGCCGCATCTGCGGATGGCGATGGTGCAGTCACTGCTGGTGCGATCACTGGTGGCCTGGTTCTGGGAGGAACCGCTGCGGGCTCCCCTGATCCGGCACGGCCCGAACCTGCACGGACGATACCTGTTGCCGCACTTTCTGATCCACGACATTGCCGACGTCGCCGCGGATCTGCGCGCGCACGGCATCGCCTTTGAGACCAACTGGCTGGACCCATTCACCGAGTTCCGGTTTCCGCGCATCGGCACCGCGGTGTTCGACGGCGTCGAGGTCGAACTGCGCGGAGCCATCGAGCCGTGGAACACCCTCGGCGAGCAGTCCACCGCCACCGGCACGGCACGCTATGTCGACTCGTCGATCGAACGCATCCAGGTGCGCATCATCGGCGCCGACCGGCACCGCTATCTGATGACCTGCAACGGCTACCCGGTTCCGTTGCTGGCCACCGACAATCCCGACGTGCACGTGGGCGGTGTGCGGTTCCGGGCGTGGCAGCCGCCCAGCGCGCTGCATCCGAGCATCACCGTTGACGGTCCGCTGCAGTTCGAGCTCGTCGACCTGACCACGTCGACGTCGCGCGGCGGCTGCACCTATCACGTCGCACATCCCGGTGGGCGCGCCTACGACGAACCGCCGGTGAACGCCGTCGAGGCCGAGTCGCGCCGCGCCCGACGCTTCGAAGCCACCGGTTTCACCCCGGGCAAGCTCGAGCTGTCCGACATCCGGGAGATGCAGGCGCGGATTTCCACAGACATCGGCGCGCCGGGCATCCTCGACCTGCGACGCGTGCGTACCGTCCTGCGGTAATGGCTTCGGCAGATATGGCAGTGCATTCCAGCGACGCGTCGGCAGCTTTTCACCACCGCACCGACGTCGACCGCCTGCTGGCCGGGTACCGCGCGACGCGTGCCCAAGACGCCTTGTTCGACCTACGTCCGCCCGGCCTGCGTGGCCCGGGGATCGGCTACGACGAGTTCGTCGACGAAGCCGGCAACGTGCGCCCCGCCTGGACCGAGCTCGCCGACGCGGTCGGCGACCGCGGCCGGGCCGGGCTGCAGCGGCTGCGCTCCGCGATACACCAGCTGGTGGACAACGACGACATCACCTATACCCGTGTCGATCCCGCCCAAGAACCCGCTGTCAATGGCCAGGGTGAACCGCGGCCGTGGCATCTGGATTCGCTGCCGCTGGTGGTGTCGGCTCCGGATTGGGAAGCACTCGAGGCGGGGCTCGTGCAACGGTCGCGGGTACTCAACGCCGTGCTCGCCGACCTGTACGGCAGCCGTCGTTCGCTGACCGAGGGCGTGCTACCACCGGAGCTGCTGTTCGCCCACCCCGGCTATGTCCGCGCCGCCAACGGAATCGAGGTGCCGGGGCACCATCAACTCTTCATGCACGCCTGCGATGTGAGCCGGCTGTCCGATGGCAGTTTCCAGGTGAACGCCGACTGGACCCAAGCCCCGTCCGGCGCCGGTTATGCGCTGGCCGACCGACGGGTCCTCACACAAGCCCTGCCCGACTTGTACGAAAGGGTCGGCCCGCGGCCGACGACACCGTTCGCGCAGGCGCTGCGCCTGGCACTGATCGACGCGGCACCCGACGGCGTGCAAGACCCGGTCGTGGTTGTACTCAGTCCGGGTATCTACTCCGAAACCTCGTTCGATCAGGCGTATCTCGCGACACTGCTGGGCTTTCCGTTGGTGGAGAGCGCGGATCTGGTGGTGCGCGATGGCCAATTGTGGATGCGTTCGCTGGGTACCCTCAAACGCGTCGACGTGGTGTTTCGCCGCGTCGACGCGACGTACACCGACCCGCTCGATCTGCGTGCCGACTCGCGGCTCGGGGTGGCCGGGCTGGTCGAGGCGCAGCACCGCGGGACGGTGACCGTGGTCAACACCGTTGGCAGTGGCATTCTGGAAAGTGCTGGGCTGCAACGATTCCTACCTGAACTGGCCACGCAACTGCTCGGGGAATCGCCGCTGCTCGCCAGCACGCCCAGTTATTGGGGCGGGATCGACAGCGAACGTTCGCACCTGCTGGCGAATCTCTCGTCGTTGTTGATCAGGCCGACCATCGGTGGGCAAACGCTTGTCGGACCGACCCTTTCGTCGGAGCGACTCGCCGAGCTGGCCGCCTGCATCACCGCGATGCCGTGGCAATGGGTTGGCCAGGAGCTGCCCCAATTCTCGTCCGCGCCCACCAGTCACGCCGGTGACTTCTCCGCAGGCCCGGTGGGCATGCGTTTGTTCACGGTGGCCCAACGTGGTGGCTACGCACCGATGCTGGGCGGCCTGGGCTACGTCCTGGCGGCGGGTCCATCGGCCTACACACTGAAAACCGTTGTTGCGAAGGATGTCTGGGTACGTCCGACTGAGCGTTCGCGGACGGAGGCGGTAACCCTACCGGCGCCGGAGACACCGGCCAAGGCGGGCGCGGGCACTTTGGGAGTCAGCTCGCCACGCGTGCTGTCCGATCTGTTCTGGATGGGACGCTACGGCGAGCGGGCCGAAAACATGGCCCGGTTGTTGATCGCTGCGCGCCGGCGTTACTACGAATTCCGGCATCGCCAGGAGACTGCCGAAAGTCAGTGCGTGCCGGTGTTGATGTCCGCGCTGGGCAGGATCACCGGAACCGATCCAGGCCCAGACGACCAGGCGGAGTCGATCGCGACCACACCGTCGACGCTGTGGTCGCTCACTATGGACCGCGACCGGCCCGGCTCGCTGGTGCAGTCGGTCGACCGGCTGGCGCTGGCAGCCAGAGCGGTGCGCGACCAGTTGTCCAGCGACACCTGGGTGGTGCTGGCCGGCGTCGAACGGACATTGGCGCATAAGGCCGAGCCGCCGGACTCACTTGCCGAGGCCGACGCCGTGCTCTCCACCGCGCAGTCGCAGACGCTGGTCGCAATGCTGACGCTGGCCGGGGTTTCCAGTGAGTCGATGGTGCAGGACGTCGGCTGGACGCTGATGGACATCGGCAAGCGCATCGAGCGCGGCCTGGGTTTGACCGCATTGCTGAACGCGACTGTGACGACCGTCCGGGCTCCGGCCGCGGAACTGACGGTCATCGAATCAACCTTGATCGCAACGGAATCGGCGGTCACCTATCGCCGCCGCACGGCGGGTGAGGTCAGCGTGGCCGCCCTGGCCGAGCTGATGCTCTTCGACGCGACGAACCCGCGATCGTTGGTGTATCAGCTGGAGCGACTCCAGACCGACCTCGGCGACCTACCCGGCTCATCGGGGTCATCGCGGCCGCAGCGGATGGTCGCCGAGATCAGCACCATGTTGCGGCGGTCGAACCCCGCCGACCTGGAGGCGGTCGCAGCCGACGGGCGTCGCAAGAAGTTGGCCGAGCTGCTGACCGCGGTGCATACCGCGCTACGCGAGCTGGCCGAGGTGATCACCGCGACGCAGCTGGCGCTGCCCGGCGGCATGCAGCCGCTGTGGGGTGGCGATGAGCGGCGGGTGATGCCGTGACGCCAGGTTGCTAGGCCGCGGGTTTACCCGATATCGCGGTCACCTCGTCGATGACGCCGTGGATGAACTTCATCTTCTCCAGCACCGCCACCGGTAGCACGAACGGGTAGAGATCGTCGTGACCCATCGACCGGTTCACCATGTTCAGCGACCACGACACCGGTAGCCACATGTCGATGATGGTGTTAAAAGCACTGGGGCCCAACACCGGCCGATCGAAGGTTGCCGTCGCCGGTGCGAAACCGCACCAAGCCGCGGTGTCCAGCGTGTCCCGAATGTGCAGGTAGTGCGCGAACGTCTCGGCCCAATCCTCGGCGGGGTGCATGGTTGCGTACGAGGAGACAAAGGTCTCTTCCCAATTCGCGGGCGCCCCTTCGCTGTAATGCCGGTCCAGCGCCGCCTGGTAGTCGGCATTGGCGTCGCCATACAACTCGGTGAAACGGGACACGAAATCAGCGGATGGCGTGATCAGCCGGTAGTAGTAGTAATGCCCGATCTCGTGCCTGAAGTGTCCCAGCAAGGTGCGGTAGGGCTCGTCCATCTCTACCCGCAGTTGCTCGCGATGCACATCGTCACCTTCAGCCAAATCCAGTGTGATGACACCGTTTTCATGCCCGGTCAGCACCTTCTCGTGCCCGCTGGACAGCAACCGGAAAGCCAATCCGTAGTTCGGGTCCTGATCACGCCCGACGATCGGCAGCTTGAGCTCGTGCAACTCGGCGACCAGCCTGCGCTTGGCCGCCTCCGCCCGGGCGAACTCCACCAGCCCGGCGGTATCGGCGTCGTTGGGCCGCTCGATGGTCAGCGCACAGGAGGCGCACAACCCGCCTGGCTGAGGAATCCGAACAAGCCAATTGCATTCCGCCAGATAACGATTGGCACACAGCTCGTATTCGCTGGCGCTGACGAAACCGGCGTGGTCGGCGTCGTCGCCTGTCGTGATCACCAGCAGCGCCATCTCGTCGAGCGAGAAACCCAGCGCGCTGCCACATGCCAGGCACGCGGAGTTCTCGAAAGTCAGACGCTGGCCGCAGTTGGGACAGTGGAAGTCACGCATATAGTTCGTCACCTTCGTAGGGCACCACGTCGACTGCGACGTCGATCACGCTCTTCTTGGAATTGGTGTAGATGATGCCTCGCAACGGCGGCACGTCAGCGTAGTCGCGACCCCGCCCGACAATCACATATCGTTCGTCGACCATCTTGTCGTTAGTGGGATCGAGTCCCAGCCACTCGAATTGGCCTGGTGGTTGTGGCGTCCACACCGCGGCCCATGCGTGCGTCGCGTCGATGCCGATCATGCGATCCTTTCCCGGCGGCGGATTGGTGGCCAGGTAACCGGACACATAGCTGGCCGCCAAACCATTGGCGCGCAAGCAGGCGATCGCCAGTCGCGCGAAGTCCTGGCATACCCCTTCCCGGGCCGTCAGAACCTCATTGACTCCGGTAGACACTGTGGTCGACCCGGAGCGATAGGTGAAGTCGGCGTGGATCCGCGATGCGAGGTCACGCAGCACCTCGCCAAGTGGTCGCTGCGGGACAAAGCTCGGCGCGGCGTAGTCGCGAACCTCGTCGGTGATCTCGGGTGGGTTCAGGTCGAGAGCGAACTCGGTGGCCAAAGCGCCGCGCGCGCCTACCGGACGGGCCAGTTCCCAGGGAGCCACCGCCGGTCCGGCACCCCAGCGCTCCGGTGGTGACGGATACACCTCGACGACCGACTCGCTGGTGATCGTCAGCGTCTGATGCGGTTCGGTGACATGGAAATACGAGCTGACGTTGCCGTAGGCGTCCAGGCTCGTTGAGCTGTCTGCGGGTGCCGGCGAGATCGTCAGCTCGTGGAAGAGGCAGCGCTGCCGCAACAGATCCCGCGGGGTCAGGAAACCACGACCGTAGGAACTGGTCACCACGTCCGAATAGCGGTATTCGGTGCGATGGGTGATCCGGTAGCGGGCCCGCGGGCCGGGCGGGTGCTGATCCGGCGACGTCACGCTGCAACACTAATGAGCCTCAACATCGCGTGCAGCCCCCCAGCCTGGATCCGGCGCTTGACCGCCGCGAGAAGAGCACAATGAATCATGGCCACCTGGGACGACGTCGCCAGCGTCGTCGGTGAGCTGCAACTCATCGAGGAGCGGTCGCCACACGAATGGCGGGTCGGCAAGAAGCTGATCGCCTGGGAGCGTCCGCTGCGCAAGTCCGACTACGACGCGCTGACCGCGCTCGGGGTCGAACCACCGCAGGGCGACATCCTCGGCGTCCGGGTGCCCGACGAGGGCGTCAAGTTCGCGCTGATCGCCGATGAGCCCGAGCTGTACTTCACCACCCCGCATTTCGATGGCTATCCAGCTGTTCTGGTGAAGCTCGCGGCGATCGACGAACGCGGGCTACGGGAGCTGATCGTCGAGGCTTGGCTCACTCAGGCCCCAAAACGCCTGGTCCAGGAGTTTCTCGGCGAAACCCGGTAACTCCCACGCCAGTCACCGAGTCGCATCATCAGTCACCTGAGTAACAGTAGCATCACGGGCCACTCTAATTTACTCCATCACAGCTAGATAACTCAATTCACATATATCACTCTAGTTATAAAGAGCACCAATAGCCTCTTTAATTGACTTCTATTATCACCAGCAACATAAAACGCTCTTTAAACAATTATCTCACTGAACTACTAAAGTCCCACGCATTGACTCTTTTCCCGCGTGTTTGTTAGAAGTGTTAAATGAGTCATTTAGGTGGGCTACTGAGCACGCTGTGCAAGCACCTGGTGATAGCCACGTTGGTCGCCCTGGGCATGACGCTGCTGGTCAATCCGACCACCGGCGTGGCCTACGCGGACGGCATGAACTGGGACGCCGTGGCGCAGTGCGAATCGGGTGGCAACTGGCACGCCAACACCGGCAACGGGTTCTACGGCGGACTGCAGTTCAAACCGTCTACCTGGGCCGCCAACGGCGGCATCGGCGACCCGGCGATGGCCTCGCGCGAGCAGCAGATCGCGGTGGCGAACCGGGTGCTGGCCACCCAGGGACCCGGCGCCTGGCCCAAATGCGGCGGCAATGGCCAGCTCTTCCCGATCCAAATCGTCAACATCTTCATGCACCCGGTGCGCGGCACGCTGCAAACGATCTTGTCGCTGGTCCCGCATTAAGCCATTCGCCGACCGCGTGACCGCCCCGTGATAGACGTCGTGATTGCCCCGTGACCGGGCGCAGCGAGAGCTCGATTGACGGCCTAACTATCCGGCTCGGCTAACTCGCCAGCTGCAGCTCGAAGACCGGGATCACGCGCGTCGTCTTCGCCTGATACTCCGCGAAACCCGGGGCGGCCGCGGCGATCTGGCCGAAAAGTTCGTCACGTTCGCCGGACGGCAATTCCCGCGCGGTGACGTCCGAGGAGTCGTTACCGATCTCGACGCGCGCCGCCGGGTTCGCCCGCAGATTGTGCACCCAGGCCGGGTTGACGTCGGACCCCGCGAAAGACCCGATGATGAGCAGCTTGCCGTCGATGCGGAAATAGGCCAGCGGCGAGACTCGCGGCCGACCGGACTTGGCGCCGGTGGTGGTCAGCAGGAGCAGGTGAGTGCCCTCGAACTGACCGCCGACCTTGCCGTCGTTGGCACGGAACTCGTCGGCGATGGCTTCGTTGAACGCTTTGATGGTTTCGGTGTCAGGCATACCTTCAGACATGCTTGGTCAACCTACGCGGATCGGCTGTCTATTCCGCCACCAAGTCTTGCCGAGATCGACGCTAGCGTCGAAAAACGCGACAAATTGCGCGCTAGCGTCGATCTCGCGCCGTCTCGGGTACGACGTCGATGCCCGATTCTTTGCGCTGTTGCGCGGTGATCGGCGCCGGGGCGTCGGTCAGCGGGTCAACGCCGCCGCCGGACTTAGGGAACGCGATCACCTCGCGGATCGAATCGGCTCCGGCCAGCAGTTGGACGATTCGATCCCAGCCGAACGCGATGCCGCCGTGCGGCGGGGCGCCAAAGGTGAACGCATCCAACAGGAATCCGAACTTCTCCTGTGCTTCGGCGGCGCCGATGCCCATCATCGCGAACACGCGTTCCTGAATGTCGCGGCGGTGGATACGAATTGAGCCGCCGCCGATTTCGTTGCCGTTGCAGACGATGTCGTAGGCGTCCGCCAGCGCGTTGCCCGGATCGCTGTCGAAGGTGGCCTCCGACTCGGCCTTTGGCGAGGTGAACGCGTGGTGCACCGCGGTCCAAGCGCCGCTGCCCAGCGCGACATCGCCGGCGGCAGCGGCCTCATCGGCCGGCTCGAACAGCGGGAAGTCCACCACCCAGGTGAATGCCCAGGCATCGGGGTCGATCAGGTTGAGCCGATGCGCGATCTCCACGCGTGCCGCACCCAACAGCGCACGAGAGGCCTTGGCCGGCCCGGCGGAGAAGAAGATGCAGTCGCCGGGTTGCGCGCCAACATGCGCGGCCAGACCTTCGCGTTCGGCATCGGACAGGTTTTTGGCCACCGGCCCGCCCAGCGTGCCGTCGTCGCCGACCAGCACGTAGGCCAGCCCCTTGTGGCCACGCTGTTTGGCCCATTCCTGCCAGCCGTCCAGCGTGCGACGCGGCTGCGAGGCGCCGCCTGACATCACTACCGCGCCCACATAGGGTGCCTGGAATACCCGAAAAGTAGTGTCGGAGAAGAACTCTGCGCACTCGACCAGCTCCAGCCCGAAGCGCAGGTCGGGCCGGTCGGAACCGAACCGACGCATCGCATCGGCGTAGCTGATCCGCGGCACCGGCAGCGGAAGGTCGTAGCCGATCAACGCCCACACCGCCTTGAGCACCTGTTCGGAAATCGCGATGACGTCGTCGGCCTCGACGAAGCTCAGCTCCATGTCGAGCTGGGTGAATTCCGGCTGACGGTCGGCGCGGAAATCCTCGTCCCGGTAACAGCGGGCGATCTGGTAGTAGCGCTCCATGCCGGCCACCATCAGCAGTTGCTTGAACAGCTGCGGGCTTTGCGGCAAGGCGTAGAACGAGCCGGGTTGCAGCCGGGCCGGCACCAGGAAGTCGCGCGCACCCTCCGGCGTCGAGCGTGTCATCGTCGGCGTCTCGATCTCGACGAAATCGTGCGCGGCCAGCATGCCACGCGCCGCGGCGTTTACCTTGGAGCGCAACCGAATTGCGCCACCGGGGCCCTCGCGGCGCAGGTCGAGGTAGCGATAACGCAGCCGGACCTCCTCGCCGGCGGGCTCGTCGAGCTGGAACGGCAGCGGTGCACACTCCCCTAGCACCGTCAGCGACGTCGCGTTGACCTCGATCTCGCCGGTGGGGATCTCCGCGTTCGCGTTGCCCTCCGGGCGGATCTCCACCACGCCCTCGACGGCCACACAGAACTCCGCGCGCAGCCGGTGGGCCTGAGCCAGCACGTCCTCGGCACGGAACACCACCTGGGAAACCCCCGTAGCGTCGCGCAGGTCGATGAAGATCACCCCGCCGTGGTCCCGCCGGCGCGCGACCCATCCGGCGAGCGTCACCTGTTGGCCGGCGTCGGTGGCCCGCAATGAACCGGCGGCGTGACTGCGCAGCACAAATACTCCTTGCATACGGTGGGAACGACAGCCCAGTCTAGAGGCGCTAATTTCGAGGATCGTCATGGATATTGCAGTTGTGGGTCCGGGCGCCGTCGGCACGACCGTCGCCGCTTACCTCTTCGCCGCCGGGCACCGGGTGCTGGTCTGCGGGCGGACGCCGCGATCGCAGGTCGAACTTCGGCCCGACGACGCGGATTCGATCACGGTGCCAGGCCCGGTCTGCACCGATCCTGGTGAGACCGCGGGTCCCGTCGGGGTGGTCCTGCTGACGGTCAAATCCACCCAGAACGCCGCAGCGGCCCGGTGGCTGGCCCGCCTGTGCGACGCGAACACGGTCGTCGTGGTTTTGCAGAACGGCGTCGAGCAGGTTGAGCAGGTACAGCCGCTCTGCCCGTCGTCGACGGTCATCCCCGGGATCGTCTGGTTTTCGGCCGAGACTCAACCCGAAGGCTGGGTGCGGCTGCGCGGGGAAGCCCGGTTGGCGCTGCCGACCGGGACTGCCGCAACAACATTCGCCGAAGTGTGGCGCGCCGCCGGTGGCACCGCTGACTGCGACCCCGACTTTGTCACGGCCGCATGGCGCAAGCTGCTGGTCAACGCGGTGGCCGGCCTGATGGTGCTGACCGGCCGTCGGGCCGGGATGTTTCGCCGCGACGACCTGTCCGAGTTGGCGCGCCGCTATGCCGCCGAATGCCTCGAGGTCGCCCGCGCCGAGGGCGCGCATCTCGGCGATGACGTCATCGACGGCACGGTCGAGATGTTCCGTCAGGCACCCACCGATATGGGCACGTCGATGCTCGCCGACCGCGAGGCCGGCCGCCCACAGGAGTGGGACATCCGCAACGGGGTGATCATCCGCAAAGCAGGCGCCCACGGCATCGCGACACCGATCAGCGATGTGCTGGTACCGCTGCTCGCCGCGACGAGCGACGGCCCCGGTTAGCCGGTCAGCCTCGGCTACGGCGACGCTGTCGCACCGAGCCGACCGGCAGACTGTCACCCGACACGTGTGACAAGAACCACCGGAGTCCGGTTTACCGGATTACGGCAGGTCGTGCCACGCTGAGCGGCGGGCCGCATCGGGGTCGTCGACCACGACATCGGACAACGACCGGATGACGCGGGTGGCTCGTTGCTGGATGTCATAGCGGGGCCACTCGCAAGACCAAGCTGGGCTATCGGCCCCGGCCGCGTGGGCGAATTCCAGCCAGGTGCTTTGCATCCGGCGACCCACGGCGGGCGTCAGCCATCTGCCCAGCGGGTGCAGTCTTCGGCCCAAATGCGAGTCGTAGCTGTGCAAGATGTGCACGATCTCGCTGCCGTGGACGGCGCCCAGGCCCAACGCACGCAGCGTCGCCGGCGTGTGATCGAAGCGGTAGGCATAGGTGGGCGCGTGAAGACTGTAGCCATCAGTGAACGCCCACGTCGGGGCGACGAACATCGCGTCGGCACCGATCTCCTCCAGCGCGCGGCGGCGCGGATAGCCTGAGTAAGCCGCAAGCACCCGCGCCCTCGTCTCCGGCGCGAATCGTGTGAAATAGCGATCGACGTTGGCCTGCGTCGTTGGCAGCATCGGCGTCTTGTCTCGGGCGAACAGCGACGCCTCGCGCCGGTTGGAGCCGATGACCAATGGAATACGGGCCGTGGCACCCGTACGGGCCGCCTCGATCGGGTGCACCGGCAGGAGATCGACCCCATAGGTCAGCCCGTGCGCCAGCGTCGGTGTCGTCGCCACACTCGCGAGCTGTAATTCTCCTGCGGCACGGCGTAATTCACGCTGCGGCAGCGTTTTCAACTCCCCCGCCGGCACGCCGAGCCGACTGAGAAATCGCTGCGCCTGCTCGGCGCGCGTCTCACGGTCGGCCATCAGTGGCAGCGCCGGGCTTTGCGCAATCGCGCGGGCGAAGAGACCTTCGGCGGCGGGGCTGGCCAGCAGCGCCAATACCGATGTGGCGCCTGCAGATTCGCCGAACACGGTGACCCGGTCGGCGTCACCACCAAACGCCGCGACGTTGTCCCGAACCCACGCCAACGCGGCGATCTGGTCACGGAGGCACAGGTTGTCGTCAAAGCCGTCGCCGAGATCGCCAAGCTCGAAACCGCCGAAAACCCCTACGCGGTAGGTGACATTGACGACCACGACATTGCCGCTAGCGGCCAGCCGCGACCCGCCGTAGAGCTGTAGTTGCCCGGCACCGTTGAGGAACGCCCCGCCGGGGATCCACACCATGACCGGCAGCGAGCCGGAAACGTCCGGCGACCACACCGTCACCGTCAAGCAGGCCTCGTCGCGAATCTTCGGGTCTCGGCGGTCGCCGGCCACCATCGAGCGGCTCTGCAGCGGCAACGGACCGTGCTCGACGGCATCACGCACACCCGCCCAGGGCAGCAGCGGTGCCGGTGCGGCGAAACGACGCTCACCGATGGGCTGTTGCGCGTACGGCACCCCGCGCCACACCGCGACGCCGCCTTCGACGGTGCCCCGGAGATCGCCGAAGGACGTGCGCGCCAGCGCAGGAACTTCGGCAACCGCGGGCACGCCTGAATCGTAGTGTGTAAAGCTGATCTTGCCGGGCTACCAGCCACGCCGAAAACCGCAACGGAGAGTGCGATGACCTTCAACGAGGGTATGCAGATCGACACCAGCACGACGGCATCGTCCGGTGGGGGTGGAGGGCGAGGAATCGCGATCGGCGGCGGACTCGGCGGGTTGTTGTTCCTGGTGGTCGCGCTGCTGCTCGGGGTCGATCCTGGCAAAGTGGCCACCCAGCTGCCCGCACCGGGCGCCAGCCAGGACGTCGCGCCCGGCTTCGATCTGAGCAAGTGCCGCACCGGGGCCGACGCCAACCAATACGTGCAGTGCCGTGTGGTCGCCACCGGCAACTCCGTCGACGCGGTGTGGAAACAGCTGATGCGCGGATACACCCGGCCGCGGGTGCGGCTGTTCAGTGGTCAGGTCAACACCGGCTGCGGAGCGGCGACCACCGAGGTGGGCCCGTTCTACTGCCCGGTCGATCAAACCGCCTACTTCGACACCGGCTTTTTCGACGTGCTGCGCACCCAATTCGGTTCAAGCGGTGGGCCATTGGCGCAGGAATACGTGGTGGCTCACGAGTTCGGGCACCATGTGCAGGATCTGCAGGGATCACTCGGTCGCGCCCAGCAGGGCGCGCAAGGCGCCAGCGGTAACGGCGTGCGCACCGAGCTGCAAGCCGACTGCTACGCCGGCGTGTGGGCCCACTACGCCTCCACCACCAAGCAGGAGAGCACCGGTGTTCCTTTCCTGGAACCGCTGAGCGACAAGGACATTGCCGACGCGTTGTCGGCGGCGTCGTCTGTCGGCGATGACCGCATCCAGAAGGCGGCCACCGGCCGCATCAACCCGGAATCGTGGACCCACGGCTCCTCCGAGCAGCGTCAGCACTGGTTCACCGTCGGCTACCAGACCGGCGACCCGAACCAGTGCGACACCTACCACGCACCCGACCTGAACTAGCTCAGAACAGCGTCGGCTGTGCCATCTCGACGGTTTGCGGTTGTGCGGCGGCATCGAAGCGCCGCTGTTCGCCGGCCAGCCCGTATGTAGCGAGCAGCGGTGCCACCCTCGCGCGGAGCTCGTCTCGGTAGGACTGCGGCAAATACGCTCCACGCCGGTACAACTCGCGATACCGGCCGACCAGCTGCGGATGGGTGCGCGTCAGCCACGACATGAACCAGCCGCGCGTCGATCCACGCAAGTGCAGGCCGAAAACCGTGACGCCGACGGCGCCGGCCTCGGCAATCTGGCGCAGCAATCCGTCGAGATGTTCGACAGAGTCAGTCAGATAAGGCAATACCGGCGCCACCATCACATGGCACTCCAAACCGGCTTCGCGGATCGCGGCGACCAGTCCAAGGCGGGCCTGCGGGCCCGGGGTGCCCGGCTCGACCTGCTTGTGTAGTTCGGGGTCACCGACCGCAAGCGAGACGGCGAGGCTGACCGGTACCTGTTCGGCCGCAGCGGCGATCAGCGGCAGATCACGGCGCAGCAGCGTGCCTTTGGTCAGGATCGACAGCGGCGTGCCCGACGCTGCAAGCGCGCCGATGATGCCGGGCATCAACGCGTAGCGCCCCTCGGCGCGTTGATAGGGATCGGTGTTGGTACCCAGCGCAACCGTCTCGCGACACCACGACTTTCGGGCCAGTTCGCGACGCAGTACATCAACGACGTTGGTTTTGACGACGATCTGGGTGTCGAAGTCGTTGCCGCAGTCGAAATCCAGATACTCGTGGGTCGGCCGGGCGAAGCAATACCGGCAAGCGTGCGAACAACCGCGGTATGCGTTGACGGTGTACTGGAATGGCAAGGCCGAGGCGCGCGGAATACGGTTCAGCGCCGACTTACACAAGACCTCGTGAAACGTGACGCCCTCGAACTGCGGCGTCCGCACACTGCGGACGAAACCGATGCGCTCCAATCCAGGCAACGCGCCGTCGTCGACGCCGATGCTCAGACGGTCCCACCGCATACCATATTCGAACGTTTGTTCGAGCCAATGTCAACCCCGCCGTTTAAGTTGACCCCAGCCACGATCGGACTCCTGGCTCGTCGCCAATACGCCTGCGGTTGGTTGGTTGTCATTTAAGCTGGACCATCGTGACGTCTGATACTGACGCCCCAAAAGACAATAAACATCTTAAGTGGGCAATGGGTGGGGTGGCCGCGGTCGCGGTCTTGGCAACGATAGTCGCGGCGGTATTGCTGTTCGGCGGTGGGGATTCGGGGGCGCCGAAGGGCTCGGACAACGGTTCGGGCCAGGAGACCGCCCCCGTGGCCAGCGCGAAAGACACCGGGCCCATTGCGGTGATCACCGACGATCCCAGTTGCACGGCGTGGACGGCGATCAACAGTCAACTGGCGAACGGTGGTCAGGGGTTGTGGAACGACCGCGACCGGTCGGTGCCCGCCTCGGCGTGGACGCCAAAGCAGCGCGCGCAGTTCATCGCCGCCGGAGAGTCGATGCGCGGCGCGGCGGCGCAAACGATCGGCCTGATCAAGCTGACGCCGCACCGCGTGATGCGCGAGCTCTACCAGCAATTCATCGCGTACGCGCGCGCATACTCCGAGCGGATCCCCAAGTACAAGCCGGCCGACAACAATTTGGCCGGCGCCGCGAACAGCGCCTCGTCAGCGTTGGGAGCTATCTGCGCCGCCATCACCGACGGGTCGGCCGCCGCCCGCGGTCCGCTGGTCTCGCCGTCGCCGCCGCCGTCCGACATCGCCCCGGTGGGCAACCTCGCGAACCCGCAACCGTTGCTCACCACCGACAACTCCGTTTGCCCCGACTGGAAGTCGGCGTTGGACCAGTTCGGCAAGCAGACCGCGGCATGGCAGCAAATGGATCCCAATGTCCCGTCGCTCTATTGGAACAAAGAGCAGAAGGCGGTCAACTACGCGGTTGGACCGGTGATGAATTCATTTGCCGGCAAACTGGAACAGCTTGGCAAGCAAAGCGATAACGCAGTCTGGCAGGACCTGGCCAACCTTTCGGCCCAGTACCGTCGCGCGTTTGTCACCGCGTTGCCGACCTACACTCCGACCGACAATCACCTGGCCAATGCCGCCAACTTCGTCTCTACGACGGTCCTCGGCGCTTGCGCGGCAGTTGCGGAGTAGCCGCCGTCTCCGACACCTACTCCGCCGCTAGTTCTCAGAAGAGCGCGAACAGATCGACCACCCAGCCACTGGATGTCCGCTATGGCAAAAGAAAACACACCGGGCATCGCGATGCCCGGTGTGTTCCGACCCCGTCAGGGGTGAGGCGTTAGGCCCAGCTGCCGCCGACGGCGGAGTCGGTGCTCGACATGTTGTTGCCGGCGGTCTGAACCTTCTGGCCGTGACTGTTGGCCTGTTCATAGATCACCTGGAAGTTGCGACCCAACTGGGTGATGAACTCCTGGCAAGCCACCGAACCCGAACCACCCCAGAAGTCACCGGCGGCCAGCACATCGCGCACGATGCTCTGGTGCTCGGCCTCCAACGAGGCGGCCTGGGCGCGGATCAACGCGCCGTGGGCATCGACATCACCGAACTGGTAACTGATCGACATGAGTGTTCTCCTAAGTCTTGTCGGTGATCGGCTAGCTGGACAGGATCTGCTGCGAGCCCTGCTCTTGGGCTTCGTAGTTGTTGGCGTCGCGGATCAACCCGTCGCGCACCCCGTGCAGCATGTTGACGATGTTGCGGAACGCGGTGTTCATCTGGCCCATGGTGTCGTGAGACGTCAGCTGGGCCGTGCCGCTCCAGCCGGCACCCGCGATGTTCTGGCTCGACGCCCACATCTTGCGGGCTTCGTCCTCAACGGTCTGCGCGTGCACGTCGAAACGGCCCGCCATCGCCCGCATCTCGTGCGGGTCAGTCATAAAACGCGTAGGCACTTAACTTTCTCCTTGCTTGAGTAGTAATTGACTGCGATAAACGTGGTAGTCGGACCGGTTACCTGAGGTAACCGCCGACTTGAAACACACGGCTGGTCCCCCCTTCCCCGCGTGATGGCTGCCACCGGGTGTGGAGCCACAGTGGGATGGTCTTCATGGGTTGCACTCAGCCTGCGGCGGCTGCGTTGGCGGCCTCGGTGGCCGCGTAGGAACCGGCGCTGGTGCCCAGCGTGTTGACGAACGCTTCGTGGATGGCCGCCGCCTGGGCGCTCACTGCCT
>NZ_DASXHW010000417.1:0-2652 GCF_036488105.1 Mycobacterium sp.
CCGGCCGCCCGCGCGGGTCTTGGCCTGAGTTAGCAGCCAATCGAGCCGCTAGAGGCCTACTGAGCAGCCACCCGGTGGCTCGATCTGGATGGTGGCGTGCTCGAGGCCGCGCTCGGCGAGGATGGCCCGCGCGTCGTTCAAAACCCGCGCAGAGTCTGCGCAGCTGGTCAGGTGCGCGGTCAGCATGTCCTTGCCGGGCACCAGTGTCCAGACGTGCAGATCGTGCACCTCGGTCACACCGTCGACCGCCGCCAGTGCCGCGCGCAGGTCGTCGACGTTGATGTGGCTGGGCGACGACTCGGACAGGATCCGCAACGCGCCCGCGGCCAGCGACAGCGCCCGCGGCAGCACCCATAGCGCGACCAGGACGGCGACCACCACGTCGGCGTAGGGCCAGTGCGTGGTGATCGTGACCAGACCGGCGATCAGCACACCGATGCTGCCGACCGTGTCGGCGATCACCTCCATGTAGGCGCCCTTGACGGCCAGGCTCTGGGTCGACTGCGATCGCAGCAGCAGCGCGACCGCGGCGTTGGTGGCCAGTCCGATCAGAGCCACGACGACCATCGGGATACCCGGCACCTCGGGTGCCTGCCCGATCCGCCCGATCGCCTCGCGCAGGATCAGCGTCGCCACCCCGATCAGCAGTACGGCGTTGGCAACGGCGGTGAACACCTCGGCGCGATGCCAGCCGTAGGTGCGGGCCGGCGACGTGCTGCCGCGTTGGGCGAGGACAACCGCGCACAAGCCCATGAAGGTGGCAGCGACGTCGGTCAGGATGTGCCCGGCATCGGCCAGCAGCGAGATCGAGCCGATCATCAGCGCCGTGGTCAGTTCGACGGCGAAGAACCCGCCGAGCAGCGCGGTGGCTATCGCCAGTCTGGGTGCGGGGGTGCCGGGGCTCGCGTGATCATGGCCTGCACCCATAGCCAGCAATATATGCGGAGTTACGCATGTATTGCAAGGCCGACGCCGCCTCCGACGCAGCGAGATCGACGTCAGTGCATCTTTCCTGCGATTTTCCGGCGCTGGCGTCGATCTCGGCGCCACCGACGGCGCCGTGTCAGAACCAGGCGTGCCAGAACCGGGTCAGCTCCATGCCGGCAAGCGCCCAATTGCTTGGTACCCCGGACAACTCGTAGAACCAGAAGACCATCCCGAAGAACCACTGGTTCAGCGGCGGGGCGAGCAACAGCACAAACAGCAGCAGGAAGCCATACGGCTTGAACTGCTCCAGCGCACGCTGCGTCTCCGGACTCAAGTGCGGCTCGAGGGCGCTGTAGCCGTCCAGGCCCGGAATTGGCAGCAGGTTCAGCAGCAGCGCGGTGATCTGCAGAAAGCCCAGGAACGCCACCCCGGCCCACAACACCGGGTGCATCAGATCGAAGAACGCATTGGTCAGCCCCAACAGCAGCACCGCCAGCAGCAGGTTGGCCGTCGGCCCGGCCAGGCTGACCAAAGTGCGTTGCTTCGCGGTCATGAACGAGGTCCGCACATACACCGCCGCGCCCGGCAAGCCGATCCCGCCGATCGCCGTGATCGCGATGGGCAGCACGATCGACAGCACCGGATGGCTGTAACGCCGCGGGTCCAAGTCCAGGTAGCCCCGCATCGCGACGTCGCGGTCGCCGAATTTCCAGGCCGTGAAGGCGTGACCGAACTCGTGCAGGCACAGCGACACCACCCAGCCGGCGATCACGAAGACGAACACCGAAAGGTAGGCCATCCACCCCACAGCGGCGCCGTCCCAATAAGCCAGCGCGCCGCCCAACGCCGTCAGTCCGACGATGGCCCAGAAGATCGGGCTGGGCCGAACCGACTGATGCAAATCGCGGGCGCTCACGCGACGAAACTACCGGACCAACAACCAACCCTCGATGTTCCGGTAGATCGTCGAGCGGCGTATGGCGCGCGGCGCAACCACACCGTCGCGGACCACCGAAATGTCGACGCCACCCAACTGTGCGGCCCGGCCGGTCAGCCAGCGGCGCGACCGGCCGCCCGTCACGCGGGCGCGCAAGCCGGGCAGCGCCGCCGTCGGCTCGATCCGAACCCCGGGCACGTCGCCGTCGAACAGCACGGTGTCGTCGACAACGGCCTCGCCGTGCAGTAGCCGCCCGTCGCCGCCCGGCCTCCATTCGGCTGCCCCGACGATCGCGGACCCGGTCTCGTCGCGGATCAGCGGTGCCCGCTGCGCCGGCCCGCGCCGCGCCCGGCGGGCCGCCCGACGGCCGGCCGGTAGCCGATAGGCGCGGGTGGCCTGCGTGCGGCGACGGGGAACGTATGCCACCTCGACGTTCAGCAGCTCGGCGCGCAGCAGCCGGGTCAGCACCGACGCGAGATCGGCATCGGCCCCGACCACCACCACCCGTCGCGCCGAGGCGAGCGCCGCGTCGATGTCACCGGGTCCGACAACCGCCAGCCCCTTGAGCGGACGCGGCAAAACGTCTCCACCGAACATCAGAACGGCGACGTCGGGGGCGTTCAAGGGCCTCCTCGCAAATAGCTGAGATAGTGTGGGTCACCGGCTGGACCACAATAAGCGGCAGATATGAGTGGGAGAAATGCCATGCCGGCAATCGTCCTGATCGGCGCCCAATGGGGCGACGAGGGCAAGGGCAAGGCCACCGACCTACTCGGCGGCCGCACCAA
>NZ_DASXHW010000431.1:0-7124 GCF_036488105.1 Mycobacterium sp.
ATCGAGATTGTGGACCGGTACTAAGCCCTCGTCACGAGCGGCAGCTCCGGCAGCCACAGCACGCTCTGAGTCGCCGGGAACGCGGCCGCCGGCCGGAAGTCGGGAGCCAGCTCAAGATGCCCGGCCCGGTCGAGCCACTCCTCAACCAGCACGCGTAACACCTGCCGGACGATGTGGCCGCCCCGGCAACGCATAGACCCCGCACCCAAAGTCCAGTGCCGGTGTGCCCTAACGCCAATCACAAGATCATCAGTGGACATGGGGTCGCTGCCGTCACGCTGCACCGCACCGATACACAAGTTCAGCACCACATCGGCCGGTAGCTCTACCTCACCGATGGTCGTCGGCTGGCTAGTAAAACGCTGGCAACTCGGCACCATCGGCTCCAACCGGAGGATCTCTTCAATGAACTCGCGTACGAGCTCAGCCTGACGTCGAAGCACGTCGCACAATTCGGGGTTGCGTGCCAACTCGAGTAAGTGCCATCCGGCGTGTTTGAACAGGTTGCGGCACGCCTCGGACAGGACATGGCCGGACCGCCCATTCAGGTGCTCAACAGGCAATAGCTGCAGGCGCGACACGCTATCGAAAAGGGCATCAGCCATCGGCGTGGTCACATCGGCCACCGCGTCACCGCCACCAGCTTCGGCGAAACGATCGATCAGCGCGGCGGCAGTCGGACGGAACACCGCCGCAAGGTCATGAGCTGATTTCGGCGCGAATAGCTGTTCGTGAACCTGGAGATCGCTTTCTGGAAGGGCACGGGCGCGATCCAAGCTTGGATCGTCCAGATTCGCTAACACCTCCTCCCGTCCGACCACGAAGACGAAGTTTGCAAACATCCCGGTGACCGCTGGATGTCGCAAAACCGGGCCGGCCTGTCGCGCTAGGTGCCAACCCAAGCCGCGGTCCACGCTCAGGGCAGCGGCCGCCTCGGCGGGAAAGACTGGACAGTCGGCAAGCTTCACATGCCCCCTCTCCTCATTCTCAGCCGAGTGGCGCTCGAAAGTTCCCGCAACTTTGCAACCGTACCCATCAGCGAATCCGCTCGCTCGAATGCCTTAGTACCGTCGGTACCAAGGCTTGCTTCGCGCCGTGGCGCTGAGCATGAGTGCCCGTCTGAGCTGGTCAGACGTGGATCAGCACGGCGCGGCGCGGACTCCAGCCGACCGGCACTGTGCCACGGCCTCAAGTGGCTTGGTTCAGCTGTCCACAGGACCGTCAGGACCGTCGTCGGGTCCACGCTCGGCGTCGCGCTCGAACTCGGCGATCGCCTCGTCGATCCCGCTGGTGTCGCCACCGATCGAGCGGTCGATGAAACCGGCCGGCTCGTCGAGATCGCCGGATCCGGGCAGCAGATCGGGGTGCTGCCAGATCGCGTCGCGGGCGTCGACGCCGACGGCCTGGGTCAGCCGTTCCCATAGCGCCGCGGCCTCGCGCAGCTTGCGTGGCCGCAGTTCCAGGCCCACCAGCGTGGCGAAGGTCTGCTCGGCCGGCCCGCCGGTGGCACGGCGGCGGCGCAGCGTCTCACCGAGCGCGTCCGCGCCCGGGATGCGCTCGCCCAGCGCCGCATTCACCACGGTCTGCACCCAGCCCTCGATCAGCGCCAGCAGTATCTCGAGCCGTTCCAGCGCCTGCATCTGCTCGGGCGTGGCCTTGGGCTCGAACACCCCTTGGGTGAGTAGCTGCTCGACGGCGGCCGGGTCATTCAGCGACGCCGGGTTGAAATCGCGGGCCAGCTCTTCGATTCCGTGCATGTCGATCTTCATGCCCTTGGCGTAAGCCTCGACGGCGCCGAGCAGCTGACTGGACAGCCACGGCACATGACTGAACAGGCGGTGGTGGGCGGCCTCTCGGGCGGCCAGGAAGGTGACGATCTCACTGCGCGGCTGCTCGAGGCCGTCGGCGAATGACTCGATAGCGTCGGGCAAGAGCGCCCCAATGCCCTTGGGGCCCAACGGTAATCCGACGTCCGTCGACGTCAGGACCTCCCGAGCCAATCGCGCGAGCGCCTGGCCCAGCTGCGAGCCGAACGCCATGCCGCCCATCTGCGACATCATCGACAGCAGCGGGCCCGCCATGGCCTTGGCCTCGTCGGGCAGCGCCGACGCCCACACGGTCGCGATCTGCTGAGCCATCGGGTCGCACAGTCGCTTCCAGGTCTCCAGGGTGTGGTCCACCCAGTCGTTGGGAGTCCAGGCGACCGCCTTGGTGGTGCCGGCCGGCAGCGCGGTCACCCCGTCGAGCCACGTCTCGGCGAGGTGGACGGCGTCGCCGATCGCATCGCGGGTGGCGACTGGGATGGGCGCCACGAAGCCGATCGAGCTGGACGCCAGCTGGCGCGCCAGCTCATAGTTCACCGGACCCGACGATTGCCCGCTCATGGAGCCGGCCCCGCTGAACATCTGCCCGAGGCGGCTGAACATCTGGCCCAGGTCGGCCACATTGAATTCGCCGCCGAGGCCGCCCAGGCCGAAGGGGTCAGCCGACCCCGAGCCGGACTCGGGGTCGTTCTCGCGGCGCTTGTCGCGGTCCGGATCGTCTCCGGGGGAGAAGCCGAAAGGCAGGTCAGCCATGTCCTCAACGGTACTCACCGTCCGGGCACGACGCGCGGCCCGTTGTCACGCTCTGAGTGAACCTGGGCGCTCTGACCACTCCGTCTAGTGTTAGCGACGTGAACAGGCGGATTCTGACGCTGATTGTGGCGTTAATCCCGATCGTGGTCTTTGGCCTGCTGCTCGCAGTGGTGACCGTGCCTTACGTGTCGCTGGGGCCGGGTCCGGCGTTTGACACGCTCGGGGAGGTCGACGGCAAGCCGGTTGTCGACATCAAAGGCACTCAGACGCACCCGACGACGGGCCACCTGGACATGACGACGGTGTCCCAGCGTGACGATCTCAGCCTGGCCGAGGCCCTGACGCTGTGGCTGTCCGGACAGGAACAGCTGATGCCGCGTGACCTGGTCTACCCGCCGGGCACGTCGCGCGACGACATCGACAAGGCCAACGACGCCGATTTCAAAGAGTCGGAGCACAATGCCGAGTTCGCCGCCCTGGGTTATCTGAAATACCCGAAGGCCGTCACCGTCGTGACGCTGACCGATCCCGGGCCCTCGGTGGGTAAGTTGCAGGCCGGTGACGCCATCCAAGCCGTCGACGGTAAGCCGGTGGCCACCGTCGAGCAGTTCACCTCGTATCTGAAGACCACCAAACCCGGGCAAAACGTCGCGGTCGACTTCCGCCGCAAAAATGCGCCACCCGGGGTTGCCCACATCACGCTGGGCCATCACCCGAAAGGTGACTACGGCTTTGTCGGCGTCTCGGTGACCGACGCGCCGTGGGCGTCGTTCGCAGTCGACTTCAACCTCGCCAACGTGGGCGGGCCATCTGCGGGTCTGATGTTCAGCTTGGCGGTCGTCGACAAGCTCACCACCGGCAACCTTGCCGGCTCGAAGTTCGTGGCGGGCACCGGCACGATCAAGGCGGACGGCGAAGTGGGCCGGATCGGTGGGATCCTGCACAAGATGGGCGCGGCCCACGATGCCGGCGCGACGGTGTTTCTGGTGCCGGCCGAGAACTGCTCCGAGGCCAACTCCAAACAAGTGCCCGGTTTGCAGCTGGTGAAGGTCGACAACCTCGGTGGGGCAGTGGATGCGCTGCACGCCGTCGCCGCCGGCGGGAAACCGCCGAGCTGCTGACCGGTGCGTACAGTTGAAACGCCCAGGACAATCGAGCAGGGAGCGTAGCTAGTGGGGATGCGGCCCGCCGCAAGGATGCCGACGCTGACTCGACGCAGCCGGACTCTGATCGCGATCGCTCTGACCGTGATCGGGCTGCTGCTGGTCGGCCCGCGACTGATCGACGCTTATGTCGACTGGCTCTGGTTCGGCGAGCTTGGCTACCGGTCGGTGTTCAGCACCGTGCTGGTGACCCGGCTGATCGTCTTCGTGGTGATCGGGCTGCTGGTCGGCGGCATGGTATTCGCAAGCCTGGCCATCGCGTATCGCACGCGGCCGGTCTTCGTACCGAGCAATGGCAGTGATCCGGTGGCGCGCTATCGCACCGTGGTGATGTCGCGGCTGCGGGTGATCGGCACCGGCGTCCCAGTGGCGATCGGCTTGCTCGCCGGTGTTGTGGCACAGACCTATTGGGTGCGTATTCAGCTGTTCCTGCACGGCAGCGACTTCGGCGTCCGAGACCCACAGTTTGGCAAAGACCTCGGTTTCTACGCCTTCGAGCTGCCGTTCTATCGGCTGGTACTCAGCTTCTTCTTCGTTGCGCTGTTTCTGGCTTTCGTTGCGAACTTGTTGGCTCACTACGTCTTCGGCGGTATCCGGCTGTCCGGACGCACCGGAGCGTTGAGCCGTTCGGCGCGCATCCAGTTGATCAGCCTGGTTGGAACGCTGGTGTTGCTCAAGGCGATCGCGTACTGGCTGGACCGCTACGAGCTGCTGTCCCACACCCGCGCGGGGAAGCCCTTCACCGGGGCCGGATACACCGATATCAACGCAGTGCTGCCGGCCAAGCTGATCCTGCTGGCGATCGCTTTGATCTGTGCCGTGGCGGTGTTCTCGGCGATTGTGCTGCGAGACTTGCGGATTCCATCGATCGGTCTGGTCCTGCTGCTGCTTTCTTCGGTGGTCGTCGGCGCCGCCTGGCCGTTGATCGTCGAGCAGATCAGCGTCAAACCCAATGCGGCGCAAAAGGAACGCGAATACATCAGCCGAAGCATCGCCGCGACCCGGCAAGCCTACGGCCTGACCGAAGACGTCGTGACTTACCGCGACTACAGCGGCGACGGGCGGGCGACCGCCGAGCAGGTAGCATCCGACCGAGCCACCACCTCCAACATCCGGTTGCTGGACCCGACCATCATCAGCCCGGCGTTCACACAGTTTCAGCAGGGCAAGAACTTCTACTATTTCCCCGACCAGCTGTCCATCGACCGCTACCGCGACCGCGACGGCAATCTGCACGACTATGTGGTTGCCGCACGCGAGCTCAACCCCGACCACCTGATCGACAACCAGCGGGACTGGATCAACCGGCACACCGTCTACACCCACGGCAACGGCTTCATCGCCTCGCCGGCCAACACCGTGCGCGGTATTGCCAACGACCCCAACCAAAACGGTGGATACCCCGAATTCTTGGCCAGCGTCGTCGGGGCCAACGGCAGCGTGACGTCCAGCGGTCCCGCTCCGCTGGATCAGCCGCGCGTCTACTACGGACCGGTCATCGCCAGCTCGCCCGCCGACTATGCGATCGTCGGAAAGAACGGCGTCGACCGGGAATACGACTACGAGACCAACACCGAGACCAAGAACTACACCTACACCGGAAGCGGCGGAGTACGGCTCGGTAGCTGGGTATCGCGCAGCGTCTTCGCCGCGAAGTTCGCGGAGCGAAACTTCCTGTTCTCCAACGTGATCGGATCCAACAGCAAGATCCTATTCAACCGCGACCCGGCCAAGCGGGTGGAGGCGGTGGCGCCGTGGCTGACCACCGACAGCAGCGTGTACCCGGCGATCGTCAACAAGCGGTTGGTGTGGATCATCGACGGCTACACCACGCTGGACAACTACCCGTATTCCGAACTCACGTCGTTGTCCTCGGCCACCGCCGACTCCACCGAGGTGGCGTTCAACCGGCTGGCGCCCGACAAGCAGGTGTCTTATATCCGAAACTCGGTGAAGGCCACCGTCGATGCCTACGACGGAACGGTGACGCTGTACCAGCAGGACGAGCACGATCCGGTGCTCAAAGCGTGGATGAAGGTGTTCCCCGGGACGGTCAAACCCAAGAGCGACATCACGGCCGAGTTGGCCGCCCATCTGCGCTATCCCGAAGACCTGTTCAAGGTGCAGCGGATGCTGCTGGCCAAGTACCACGTCAACGACCCGGTGACGTTCTTCTCCACCTCAGATTTCTGGGACGTTCCGCTGGACCCGAATCCCACGGCAAGCAGCTATCAGCCGCCGTATTACATCGTCGCGAAAAACATTGCCAAAGAAGATGACTCGGCGTCGTTCCAACTGACGACCGCGATGAACAGGTTCAAGCGCGATTACCTGGCCGCCTATATCAGCGCCAGCTCCGATCCGTCGACATACGGCAAGATCACCGTGCTGACGATTCCCGGTCAGGTCAACGGGCCGAAGTTGGCCAATAACGCGATCACCACCGACACCGCCGTGTCGCGAGACCTCGGTGTGATCGGGCGTGACAATCAGAACCGGATCAAGTGGGGCAATCTGCTCACGCTGCCGGTGGCTCAGGGCGGACTGCTCTACGTCGAACCGGTGTACGCCTCGCCCGGCACCAGCGATGTCGCCTCGTCGTACCCCCGACTGATCCGGGTGGCGATGATGTACAGCGACAAGATCGGTTACGGGCCCACCGTCGGCGACGCGCTGACAGGGTTGTTCGGGCCCGGCGCCGCCGCGACTGCGGCAGGCATCGCGCCCAATGAATCGGGTACGCCGGCCAGTTCCCCACCGGGCGGCGAACCGCCGGCGAGCCCGCCGCCGCCGGCGGCTAACGCGGTGGCGCCCGCGCCGAGCGGGGCGGTCAGCCTGTCGCCGGCCAAGTCCGCCGCACTCAAGGATGTCGAGACGGCGATGGGCGCGGCCCGCGACGCTCAGAAGTCGGGCGACTTCGCGTCCTACGGCGCGGCACTGCAACGGCTCGATGACGCGATCAACAAGTACAACAACGCCAAGTAATCGCGCTTGCTCCGGCGAGGAGGTACGAGAGATGGCCGACATCAATCAGATTCCCCGGGTGGGTTCGAGAACTACTTCGCCAACTGGGTGAGCTGCTCGTCGAGCACGCGAATGATCGCTCGGCAAGGTGTTGCACGAGCTACCCGGGTTCGGCGAGCTGGCCGACAACTACGGGCTGGCCTACGGAACTCCGGACTGGATGGACGACGTCAGGCAGCGTTACGGACTGAATTCGCCGTCGCACTGAGGCAGGCGGCCCCGTCGAGCCTGGTGAGAGCGCGATTTGGCGGCCTCGCGAGCGTTCGGTAACCTGGTATTCACCCGTCGCGGGGTGGAGCAGCTCGGTAGCTCGCTGGGCTCATAACCCAGAGGTCGCAGGTTCGAATCCTGTCCCCGCTAC
>NZ_DASXHW010000465.1:0-3415 GCF_036488105.1 Mycobacterium sp.
CCGATCCCTTCGGGCCCGGACCGTCGGTCACGGACCACTGGTTGCGCGCGGCTACCCAACGATAGTCACAAGGTTCCATCTTCCAGACGGCACCGACATATTCCCGAAGGCTCCCGGTAACTATTGCCCCAGCGCGTTCTGCATGGCACCGGCCAGCACATTCACCGCCGGGCCACCATTGCCGGACTGACAGACTTTCGCTTGCAGCAGGACGTTTTCCCGCAGACGGGTCTGGGTGAAACATCGGCGGTCGGTTCCGGCTTCCTGCTTGGTCCACGCCGCGTCGGCCGGGCCGGGCGGCCCGCCGTCGAAGGACCACACCTGCGTCGTCCCGTTGTCCAGGTGCATGGGCGTGGTCTGACCGGCGCAACCGATCGTGCGGTCGACGACGCGGTGAAACGCCGCGCCGGCGGCCGGCGCGGTGGCGAACACCCCGACCGCCTGCTTGACCAAGTGCGTCTGATCGGTCGGCGAGGTCTGCGTGCTGGCCCCGTTGAACGACGCCAGATCGGGATCGTTGTAGACCTCCGGCAGCCCGACGTCGGCCCAGTTGTTGCATGCCGGGTTATCGACGAAGTAGCCCTGGAACGGCTGGGTGAACAACGATTCGTCGCGCATAGGTCCCCCGACGATGTTGCCCACCGAGCCCTTGCCCAGGACCGCGTAGCTCACCACCCCGGGATCCGACGGCCGAGCCGACGCGACCGGGATGGCCAATGCGGCCGCGGCGCAACCGACCGACGCGCCGATAGCGAACGCGGCCGAGGTGATCCGCGCGGTCATAGGTCTCGATCCTGCCAATTGAACGCACATGTGTGACAACGGGTTTGGCAATCCGATAAACCTCTGCCGACGCTACGGGGTGTAGGTCGGTGGGGGTGGCGGGGGCTCCTCGGGACCCGGTGGCGGTGGCGCCTCAGGACCACCGTGACCGCCGGGACCCGCATGACCGCCAGGCCCACCAGGACCCATGCCCGGGCCCCACGGACCGCCCCACGGCGGACCGCCGGGACCGCTACCCGGCGGGAACGGCCCTCCGGGGAACACCACCCACGGCGGACCCTCGGGACCAGCCGGCCCGACCGGCCCGTCGGGACCGAACATCCCGTGATGGTGGTGGCGATACGGCTGCCCGTGGTCGGAGAACTTGACGCCGGCGAAGAATACGACCGCCAGCACGAACAGAATGCCTGCCACAATCACCACCCACGCCGCGGCCCGGTAGAGGCGGGAGTGCTGGGTCGCGGCCGGGTATACCGGCGGGGGCGGCCCGGCGGGCGACTGAATCGGGGGTTCGGGTGCTTGGGTCATGTGTCGATCATGCCCAGGCAAAGTCCGGCCGACAACCAGTTGCGCAGGTGAGTCGGATGTTTAGTATCCGAGCACCCAGACGAATTTCAGGATGACCACGGCAATGAGGGTGACTCCGGCGACGATGGCCACCCACGCGGCTACTTGATACAGCCGCTCGGAGTGCGGTGCTACCGGCGCGACGACGGGTGCCGGTGCAGCGGGAGGCGGCGGGGTAGACGGCTCGGGTGTCTCGCTCATACCCGCATAATGCCTCAGGTCAGCGGTGTCCGCGAGTGGTCCGTTTCCGCAGCAAAGTCCAAAAACAGGGAGTCCGGCGCCCCCGAAGGGGACGCCGGACTCATAGGGAAACTCAGGGCTACGGGGTCGCCGGAGCCGGTGCAGGAGTGAGTGACGGAGTGACGGATTCCGGCACGTGCGACGGCCCCGGACCGCTGGGCCCCTGGTGCACGCCGGCGCCCTGGCCGTGGTGTTGCGGGCCGCCGTGGCCCATCGAGTGGTGGTGCCGCCCGTGGTGATGGCATCCATGATGCCCCAGGTGGGCGACCTTGAAGCCGGCGAAGAAGACGCTCAAGACGATGAACACGATGCCGGCGACGATTACGACCCAAGCCGCGAATCGGTAGAGCCAATAGGGTTTGACCGCCACGGTCGCCGGCTCCGTGGCGACTGTGGTCGGTGTTGTTGGGGTGTCAGGTGTTTCGCTCATACCCGAAATGATCCGGGGCTGACAGCTAGGTTCCGCTGGGTACAACCTATGAAGAAGATATGAGTGACGCCGCAATCGGCCTGTAGCTGGACCTTCCGAATCAACGATCGCCGATGTCGGGATCGGCAGCGTCCCGTGACGGTACCGCGATATGACAGACATCGTTGACCAGCGGTGACACCATACTGATGTGAATCCCGGCGGGGATGGTGGCGGTGGACTGACCGCGACGGCACAGGTGTGTGGTTCCTGTGGCGCGCCGTCAAGCCCGACCGCCAAGTTCTGTGGCGAGTGCGGCGCGCGGCTCACCCGTACTACCCAGTCCGCTGAGTACAAGCAGGTTACGGTCTTGTTCGCCGACGTGGTGCACTCAATGGACATCGCGGCGGCCGTAGGCGCGGAGCGGCTGCGCGAGATCATGGCCGAGCTGGCCGACTGCTGCGCCGCAGTGGTGCAGCATTTTGGCGGCACTGTCGACAAGTTCACCGGCGACGGCATCATGGCGGTCTTCGGAGCGCCGGTGGCACTGGAGGACCACGCGGTTCGCGCCTGTCTGGCGGGTTTGGGGATTCAAGAGCAGGCGAAGCGACTCGCCGTGGGTGTCCGCGACCGCGACGGCGTGGAGCTGGCGTTGCGGGTGGGCCTCAACTCGGGTCAAGTGATCGCCGGTGAGATCGGGTCCGGACCGTTCGGCTACACCGCGATTGGCGAGCAGGTGGGGATGGCCCAACGCATGGAGGCGGCCGCACCACCGGGCGGTGTGATGCTCAGCGGTTCGACCGCCCGATTGGTCGAGCACGCCGTAATCCTGGGCGATCCGGAGATGGTGGGCATCAAAGGAGCGGTGAGCCCCGTCGCAGCACGTCGGCTGGTGGCGATCGCCGACCATCAGGCGCGACGAAGCAGTGAGCCAACGTTGGTCGGTCGCAGGTGGGAGCTGAGCACCATCGCCGCAATTCTCGACGAGGCGGTCGATGGAGCCGGATCTGTCGTCAACGTCGCGGGACCACCGGGCATCGGCAAGAGCCGACTGGTTCGCGAGGCCGCCGCGATCGCGGCCGCCCGCGGTATGGAAGTGATGACCACTCACTGCGAGTCACATGCCCGGGACATTCCGTTTCACGCGTTAGCCCGGCTGCTTCGAGCCGGCACGCAGACCACCGATCTCGACGCTGAAGCCGCTCGGGCGCAGATACGCAACCGGTTTCGGGATGCGGATCCGGAAGACCTTGTTCTCTTTGAGGACCTATTGCGAGTTCGGGATCCTGCCGACGTGTTGCCCGGCATCGCGGCCGACGCACGGCGCCGGCGATTAACGGCGCTGATCAACTCCGCGTCGCTCGATCGTGGCGATCCGGCGTTGTACGTGATCGAGGATGCCCAGTGGATCGATGA
>NZ_DASXHW010000474.1:0-3472 GCF_036488105.1 Mycobacterium sp.
CGGCAATCTCGCTGATAAGCTGCGCCGCTGAGCACCATAAGAGTGGAGAGCAGCGCATGTCATTGCCCGCAGGCACCCAAGACCTGATCGGGACGCACTACCGGTACCCCGACTATTTCGACGTGGGTCGCGAGAAGATTCGCGAGTTTGCCGAGTCCATCAGCAACGATCACCCGTCGCACCACTCCGAGGAGTCAGCCGCCGAAATCGGCTATGACGCCACAGTGGCGCCGCTGACCTTCCTTGCGGTCGCCGGACGACGCGTCCAGATGGACGTCTTCACCAAGTTCGACATCCCGATCAACATGGCCCGCGTGTTGCACCGCGACCAGAAATTCCTGTACCACCGGCCGATCACGGCCGGTGACAGGCTGTACTTCGACACCTACCTGGACTCGGTCATCGAATCCCACGGGACGGTGATCGCCGAGATTCGCAGCGAAGTCACAGACGCCGACGGCAACCCCATCATCACCAGCATCGTCACCATGCTCGGCGAGTCGTCCAACCCCGACGCCAACGCGGAGGCGACAATCGCGGCAATTGCATCCATCCGCGCCGGGGCCTAGTCTCAGCCGGAACCTTTCAGGGGGAATCCACACCAATGAGCACCGATCTCACGCCGCACTTTGACGACGTCCAGTCGCATTACGACCTGTCGGACGACTTCTACCGGCTCTTTCTCGACCCCAGCCAGACCTACAGCTGCGCATACTTCGAACGCGACGACATGACGCTGGAAGAGGCGCAGGTGGCCAAGGTCGACCTGTCGCTGGGCAAACTGGGCCTGGAGCCCGGCATGACGCTGCTGGACGTCGGCTGTGGCTGGGGAGCCACCTTGCGTCGCGCGATCGAGAAGTACGACGTCAACGTGATCGGGCTGACGTTGTCCAAGAACCAGGCCGCCCACGTGCAGAGAACGTTCGACGAGCTGGACAGCCCACGCTCCCGGCGGGTGCTGCTGGAGGGCTGGGAGCAGTTCCACGAGCCGGTCGACCGGATCGTCTCGATCGGCGCATTCGAACACTTCGGTTTCGAACGCTACGACGACTTCTTCAAGATGGCCTGGGACGCGCTGCCGGCCGGCGGCACCATGATGTTGCACACCATCGTCGTCCCGACCGACCAAGAATTGGCAGACCGCGGCATCAAGATGACCATGACCAGGGCGCGGTTCGCCCTGTTCATGATGAACGAGATCTTCCCCGGCGGCCGCCTGCCGACGGTCGCCATCGTCGAAGATCACGCCACCAAAGCCGGTTTCGACGTCACCCGCATCCAGCCGCTGCGGCAGCACTACGCGCGGACCCTGGACTTCTGGGCTGAGGCGCTCGAGGCCCGTAAGGACGAGGCGATCAAGATCCAGTCCGAAGAGGTCTACGAGCGCTACATGAAATACCTGACGGGATGCGCCAACCTGTTCCGTGAGGGCGCCTGCGACGTGGCCCAGTTCACCCTGGTCAAGCCCGCCGCATAAGCCGCGCAGGCTCGAAGGCTCAGCCGAAGAACATATTGCGGCGGCCGGCCAGCAGCTGATACAGCGTCTGCTGAATGGTCTCGCGCACCTGGTCGGTCAGCTCGAAGGTGACCATCGGGTCCTCGGCATCGGCACCCTCGTAGTGCGCGGTCTCGATCGGCTCACCGAAGGCGATGTGCCACTTCGACGGCAGCGGTATCAGCCCGGCCGGACCCGCCAGCGGGAACAGCGGCGTGATCGGGAAGTACGGCACCCCGAACAACCGCGCCAGCAATCGCACGTCGGTCAGCATCGGGTAGATCTCCTCCGACCCGACGATCGAGCACGGGATGATCGGCGCCTTGGCGCGCAGTGCGGCCGCCACGAAGCCGCCGCGGCCGAAGCGCTGCAGCTTGTAGCGGTCCTTGAAGCGCTTACCCAAACCCTTGTAGCCCTCGGGGAACACCGCGGTCAGTTCGCCCGCGGCCAGTAACCGGTGCGCGTCAGCGGTGCACGCCATGGTGTGCCCGGCCTTGCGGGCCGCCGCGCTCACCATCGGCAGGTCGAACACCATGTCGGCGGCCAGCAGCCGCAGATCCCGGTGCGCGGGATGCTCGTCATGCACGGCCACCGAGGCCATCAGCCCGTCGAAGGGCAGCACGCCGGCGTGGTTGGCCACCACCAGGCCCGCGCCGGTGTCGGGGAGGTGCTCGACGCCGCTGACCTCGACACGGAACCATGACTTGAAGAAGAACCTGAGCAGCGGTCGCACGATCGCATCGTTGAAGTGCGGGTCGAAGCCGAACTCGTCGACGCTGTAGTCACCGGCGAGCCGGTGCCGCAGAAAGTCGGCGACGGCACTGACCTTTTGCGCGAACTCGTTGGCCGGCTCTTCCCCGCCGGGTCGACTGGCCGCACCGCGACGGTGCTGATCGATTTCGCGTACGACGGCGGCAATCTCGTCGGCGGATGCGCGGGTGTCGGGTTCGGAGAGGAGTGAGGGGTGTCGGCGAGAGCTCTGCGTGCGTTGCCCGGCACGCCGCTGGGCCGCGGCGCGGCCTGAATTCCCGTGCAGCGGAATGACTTTCGCCTTTGAATCGCCCGCCATAAGCACACCTCCCCCCGCCCTTAGTTGATTGTGGTTCGGCCACCAAAGCGCTGCGCTGCTGCTACGGCCCGGCCCTCAATGGAGCGTACCCACTCAGGATCGATAATGGGAGTCAAACCTCGGCCGCGTACATAATCGTCAAAAGCTTCCGCGGTCGACCACTTCGGGTGGTATCCGAGCTCTTGTTCCATCCGGGTGGTATCCATCACTCGGCCGTAGCTCAAGTAGCCGAGTTGCTCGCGGTTGATCTCCAGGTAGCGGTTGGCCTTGCGCAACGAATCAAGTGCCGCGAGACCAAATCCCGGTACCGGCAGCGCAACTCGGCCTGCCCGTCGGATCGCCTGCGACAGCATGATGATCCCGCTGGCGCCGATGTTGAACGTACCGGGCTTGCCGACCATCACGGCCCGCTCCAAAGCACCCAGCGCGTCCTGCTCGTGCAGCAGCTGCAGCCGGGCGTCGCGGCCGAGAACCGTCGGGACCAACGGCCCGGCCAGGTAGCGCGACAGCGTGGTCTCCATCGCCGGACCGATCATGTTGGCCAGCCGCAGGATCGTCACTGAGATGTCGGGCCGACGCCGACCCAGCCCGCGGGTGTAACCCTCGATGTCGAGGCTGTCTTTCGGAAAGCCTTCCCCGAACGGACGGCGGCTGCTGCTGTCCTCGGTGAACAGCACGGGATCATGCGCGCTGGACCCGTAAACCTCCGAGGTCGACTTCAGCACGACGCGACGCACCGACGGCGTGTTCTGGCAGGCGGCGAACAGCTGCATCGCGCCGAGCACATTGATTTCCTTCAACGCCGCCCCGCCGCCGGAACGCGGCGCGAATGACGCCGCTGCCGCGTGAACCACGGTGTCGACGTCGCCGTTTCGGATCACCTTGGCGACAAAGGGGTTGCGGATGTC
>NZ_DASXHW010000492.1:0-2742 GCF_036488105.1 Mycobacterium sp.
GGTCAAATCTCAGGAGAACTACGGTCACTCCGCGGCCGACACCAAGGGCGCACTCGCGGCTCTGACGCTGGCCACGCAGGACCCGAAGAAGGCCCTCGAGGACATGACCGTGGTCGCCAACCTGGCGGCGCAGAAGCACGAGTCGCTGACCGAGGCCGCGGGCCAGGTCGCGAAGGTCTACGGCGGCGCGGGCAAGGTGCTCAAGCAGTACGGCATCACGCTCGACTCGACCACTAAGCAGGCCGCCGCTCTCAAGACGGCCGAGACCCAGCACCAGGCCGCGATCACCACGCTGGCGACGGCTCAGAAGAAGCTGTCCGACCTCGAGGCGATCGACAGCACCAAGAAGAAGCTCTCGACCGCTGACGAACTGAAGCTGCGCGACGCGCGCAACGCCGTCACGGTCGCGTCGGACAACCTCAAGGCCAAGACGGAGAAGCTCACCGTGGCGCAGGCCGGTTCCAAGACTGCGACGCAGAACGCCGACGTCGCCCTCGGTCAGCTCGGCAAGCGTCTCGATGGGCAGGCTTCGGCCTCGGTCGACAACTGGGCCGGCAAGCTCAAGGTCGCGCGCACGAAACTGTCGGATTGGACCGCGGAGTTCGGGCAGAAGTTCGGCCCGGCGCTGACCGCGACCGGCCCGGTACTGATGGCCGCGGGCATGGCCCTGGACCTGTACCGGGGGCACGCCGAGAAGGTCAAGGAGGCGGCCCAGGCGGTCGCTGATCAGGAGCGGGCGACCGCAGCCGCGACCGCGACCTCGGCCACCGATCAGGAGGTCTCGCTCGGCGCTACCGCGGCCGCGGCCGAGACTGCCTCGGCGACGGCGATCACCGCAGATGACGAGGCCTCGGCCTCGACTGCGAACCTGGCCATGAACGTCCAGGACTCGGCCGGCCAGCAGTTGACCGCCTTCGACCTGGTCGGCGCCGGCGCGCAGGCAGCGTCGCAAACCGCGATCGACGCCGACGACGCGGCAGAGGCCTCGACCACCAACCTCGCACTATCGGTCACGGCATCCAAGGACGCGCAGGTGATCGCCTTCCGCGAGACCGCGGCCGCCGCTGTCAGCGCATCCGAGGTAGAGACGGGCGCGGCCCGGGAAGCCGGCGCCGCCTCGAGCCTGTCGTTGGGCCCGATCGGCATCGCGGTCGGTGTCATCGGCGGCGGTCTGCTGCTGGCCGCGCAGCACTTCCATCTGTTCGGTGACGGGGCCAAGAATCAGATACAGCCTGTTGCGGATCTGACGGCGGCCATCATGGCCGACAGCGACGCCATGAAGACGAACACCCGCACCGCTATCTCCAAGCACCTCTCGGACACCGACGCCTACAACGACGCCCTGGTGCTCGGTGTGGGGCAGACGAAGTTGACCGACGCCTTCCAGACCGGCGGCGCTGCGCTTGAAGACGTGCGGCAAAGGGTCAACGCCGCCATCACCGCCTACGACAACGCGACGAAGACGACCCGGACCTGGGATTCGGCGACCAACTCGTGGGTTACGTCCACCGGTCACGCCACGACCGCGCAGAAGAACGCCAACACGGCGGCGCTCGCGCTGGCCCGCAGCCTCCCGACGTTGCAGGGCCAGCTGTCGCTGTCCAAGACGCAGGCGGACAACATGACCAAGGGCGTCGGGGCCAGCGCCACACAGGTCGCCACCCTGGCCAGCAACATCAAGAAGATTCCGCAGCTCAAGGGCACGAAGGTCACGGTCGATGACTACGACGCGGTATCCAAGATCGCGGACTACTACAAGACGATCAACGCGATCCCGCACTACTACCAGACGATGCTGCAGCTGAACGTCCAGACCAGCTCCAACAAGAAGGCTGCGGGGTCGGCGTTCGCAGCGGGCGGCATGCCCGACGACGGCGTGTTCACGGTCGGCGAAGAGGGCACCGAGATCATGGAGAAGCACGGCGCTTACCTCAAGGTCATCTCCAGCCCGCAAGCGCACCACGTGCTGGCTGGCGGCGGGGCCGGCTCGGGCTCTGGTGGCAACGCAACGAGCGGCGATGTCGCTCACTTCACGATCATCCACCAGCTCGATGCGCACACCGTGCACAAGTCCCTGCTGACACTCAAGCGCCAGCAGGGCGGCCGCCTCGAGCTGATCGACGGATGAAGCTCGACCCAGACCTCGGCGACATCCGGGTGGAGATCGCGTTCCCCACCAAGCCCGACGACCCGAACCCTGCTTTCATCGACATCAGCGACGACGTCAACGCGCCGGCGGGTATCAACATCACGCACGGTCGCGGCGACGAATACTCCAAGGCCCAGACCGGCATGTGCAAGCTGACCCTGGACAACACCAGGGGCAACTACACCGTCGGCTACACGCTGTCGCCCTACTACCCGAACGTGAAGATCCGCAAGAAGCTGCGGACGACCTTCCGGCCGCGCGGCGTCACCGGCAACTTCTACTCGGCCGAGGATGCGACCTTCGAGGGCGGCACGACCGGGACGTGGACCGGCTCGTTCCAGTCGATCGCCAACTCCGCCACGCACCCGCATTCGGGTACCAAGGGCCTGCTGATCACCTGGGCGACGGCGGCCAACCAGTTCGCCAACCCCGTGCGATTCACGGGTCTCGTTGTCGGCCGCACGTATACCGCCTACAGCTGGGTGTGGGTGCCGACTGCTTCGCCTGACGTCCTGCTCAGCGTTCTCGACGGAGGCGGCGCGATAACACTGGCGACCGGTACGCCGACGGCCACCAAGAACGCGCCGGCGCAG
>NZ_DASXHW010000493.1:0-2508 GCF_036488105.1 Mycobacterium sp.
GGTCAAATCTCAGGAGAACTACGGTCACTCCGCGGCCGACACCAAGGGCGCACTCGCGGCTCTGACGCTGGCCACGCAGGACCCGAAGAAGGCCCTCGAGGACATGACCGTGGTCGCCAACCTGGCGGCGCAGAAGCACGAATCGCTGACCGAGGCCGCGGGCCAGGTCGCGAAGGTCTACGGCGGCGCGGGCAAGGTGCTCAAGCAGTACGGCATCACGCTCGACTCGACCACAAAGCAGGCCGCTGCTCTCAAGACAGCCGAGACCCAGCACCAGGCCGCGATCACCACCCTGGCGGCGGCGCAGAAGAAACTGTCCGACCTCGAGACGATCGACAGCACCAAGAAGAAACTCTCGACCGCTGACGAGCTCAAGCTGCGCGATGCACGCAACGCCGTCACCATCGCCTCGGACAACCTCAAGGCCAAGACGGAGAAGCTCACCACAGCGCAGGACGGGTCCAAGACTGCGACGCAGAACGCCGACGTCGCCCTCGGGCAGCTCGGCAAGCGCCTCGATGGCCAGGCCTCTGCCTCCGTCGACAACTGGGGCGGCAAGCTCAAGGTCGCGCAGACCAAACTGGCTGACTGGACGGCGGAGTTCGGCCAGAAGTTCGGCCCGGCGCTGACCGCCACCGGCCCGATGCTGATGGCCGCCGGCATGGCCCTGGACCTGTATCGGGGGCACGCCGAGAAGGTCAAGGCGGCCGCTCAGGCCGTCGCCGAGCAGGAGCGGCTCACGGCTGCGGCGACAGTCGCCTCGGCGTCGGAGCAGGAAGTCGCACTCGGCACGACGGCCACCGCAGCCGAGGCCGCCGCAGCTGCGTCGGTCACCGCGTCGGATACGGAGATCGGAGCGGCCCGGGAAGCCGGCGCTGCTTCAAGCCTGGCGCTCGGGCCGATCGGCATTGCCGTCGGTGTCATCGGCGGCGGTCTACTGCTGGCCGCGCAGCACTTCCACCTGTTCGGCGATAACGCCAAGACCCAGGTCAAGCCCGTCGAGGATCTGACAGCCGCCATCCAGGCCGACAGCGACGCCATGGGGGTGAACACCCGCACGGCGATCGCCAAACACTTGTCGGATGCCAACGCGTACAACGACGCTCTGACGCTCGGTGTGGGGCAGGCACAGTTGACCGACGCCTTCCAGACCGGAGGCGCCGCGCTGGAAACGGTGCGGCAGAAGGTCAACGCAGCCATCACCGCCTACGACAACGCGACGAAGACGACCAAGACGTGGGACTCGGCGACCAACTCGTGGGTCACGTCCACCGGTCATGCCACGACCGCGCAGAAGAACGCCAACTCGGCTGCCCTCGCCTTGGTGCGCACTCTGCCGACGTTGCAGGGTCAGCTTGCTGCGTCCAAGACAGAAGCGGACAACATGACCAAGGGCGTCGGGGCCAGCGCCACACAGGTCGCAACCCTGGCCAGCAACATCAAGAAGATTCCGCAGCTCAAGGGCACGAAGATCACCGTCGACAACTACGACGCGATGTCCAAACTCGCGGATTACTACAAGACGATCAACGCGATCCCGCACTACTACCAGACGATGCTGCAGCTGAACGTCCAGACCGGCAACGCCAAGCTCGCGGCAGGCTCCGCCGGTGTCAACGCCGGCCGCGCAGGCGGCGGCCCGGTGTTCGACGGGATCACGCCGGTCGGTGAGAGCGGCATCGAGCTGCTGGAGAAGCACGGCTCGATGGTGAAGGTGATCTCCAACGCCCAGCTCGGCCACTACGGCGGCTCCGGCGGATCAGCTGGCAGCACAGCGAGCGGCGACGTCGCGCACTTCACGATCATTCACCAGCTCGACGGGCACACCGTGCACAAGTCCCTGCTGACGCTCAAGCGGCAACAGGGCGGCCGCCTCGAGCTGATCGACGGATGAAGCTCGACCCAGACCTCGGCGACATCCGGGTAGAGATCGCGTTCCCCACCAAGCCCGACGACCCGAACCCGGCCTTCATCGACATCAGCGACGACGTCAACGCGCCGGCGGGCATCAACATCACGCACGGCCGCGGCGACGAATACTCCAAGGCCCAGACCGGCATGTGCAAGCTGACCCTGGACAACACCAGGGGGGCCTACACCGTCGGCTACACGCTGTCGCCCTACTACCCCAACGTGAAGATCCGCAAGAAGCTGCGCGTGACCTTCCGTCCGCGTGGGGTCACGGGGAATTTCTACTCGGTCGAGGATGCGACCTTCGAGGGCGGCACGACCGGGACGTGGGCCGGCACATTCCAGTCGATCGCCAACTCCGCCACGCATCCGCATTCGGGTACCAAGGGCCTGCTGATCACCTGGGCGACGGCGGCCAACCAGTTCGCCAACCCCGTGCGATTCACGGGTCTCGTCGTCGGCCGCACGTATACCGCCTACAGCTGGGTGTGGGTGCCGACTGCTTCGCCTGACGTCCTGCTCAGCGTTCTCGACGGAGGCGGCGCGATAACACTGGCGACCGGTACGCCGACGGCCACCAAGAACGCGCCGGCGCAG
>NZ_DASXHW010000088.1:0-3596 GCF_036488105.1 Mycobacterium sp.
GCCGACCAGCTCGTCCTGCCATTTCGCCAAAGACTTCTGCGAGAACGCCTTCGATACCAGCGAGCGCAGTCGCCCGTGGATCGGCTCGTCCATACCCAGCATCACGCCTTCGCCCAGCACCGGCCCGAACGCCGCGATGACCGCCGATGACGAGAACGTCTCGTTGTCGCGCAGCATTTGTTGGACGTCCTCGTGGCGGTACACGATGAACATCGGCAGGGATTCCTCGTGCGGCAGCGCTCCAGAGGTCTCGAGTCGCTGGACCGGCTCCTCGCGACGCAGTCGCGCCAGCTCGGTGTACGGGTCACGCACGTCCCCGGAAATCGCGTCGTCGAACGCGCCGAAGTCTTCCAGATCGTCGAAAAGCTGTTCCATGCTTATTTCCTCAGTTTCCTTCAGTTCCGCGGCGGCGCTTGGCCGCCATCGTCGCGAGGCGTTGCAACACTGGCTGCGGAATGACTTTCGTCGCGACCACCATTGCCTTCTGGGCGGTCGTCAACGGCCACGCCCCATCCCGCATCGAGCCCTGCTTGGGTATGCCGAGCACGACCCGCGACATGTGGTGCATGCCGATGGCAGGAAGAATCCGGCTGGACACCAACAACATTGACGCGTCCGGTCCCACCCCCCGCCGGCGGAACGGCCCGGTGTCGGCCAGCGCCTTGACCACTCCGTCGGTGAACTTCTCCGGCGACCTGGCCATCCGCATCGCGAACCGCCCGCGGCTGTTCATCGTGCTGTGCAGCCGGGCGTACGGACCGCTGAAGTCGCGATCGTCGGTGGTGCCCGCGTCGGTGATGATCTCGGTGTCGTAGGTGCCGGCCACCAACACCGTGACGCCGAGTCCGAACGGGGCGATCTCGACCGCCATTGACTCACCCCACCGCTCGAGTGCCCCCTTGGCCGCCGAGTACGGTGCGGTGGCAGGCTGACCGCGTACACCGGCCGCGCTGGACACCAGCACTATGCGCCCTTCGCCCGCTGCTCGCATCGACGGTAGCAGAGCCTGAGTGAGCGCAACCGGACCAAGAACGCTGGTGGCAAACAGTCTCTGCCACAACGCCATATCGGTCTCTTCCACCATTCCGGCAGCGGAGATTCCCGCGTTGTGCACAACCGCAAACGGTGTGCCCACGGCTTCGCCGATGGTCTTGGCGGCTGCGGTGACCGACGCGTGGTCTATCAGGTCGAGCTGAACGCCGATCAACCGGTCGTCGTCGACCGCAGCGCCGGTCGCCTCGCGCAACAGCGCCATGCCCTGCTCGGGTGTGCGCATTGCCGCGATCACGCGCCACCCCTCGCGATACAGGCGCGCGGCCGTTGCGAAGCCGAGTCCCCGGGAAGCGCCGGTGATGACGACGCTGCGAGCCTCAGTCATTCTTGCTCGCACAGGCGCCCTGACCCGGTGGTGGCGCTTCGACGTGCGGCCGGCCGTTCGGCTCCCCGCTCGCCCACGTCGACCAGATGCCCACTGAGTACGGACCCTGCGCACCGGCCTTCTCGTAAAAGCCCTGCGGGTCATACACTTTGGCTTCCGGATACGGCCACGGGCAGGCCACTGAAGTAGCGGCGTGGCTGACCTTGATGACCCAGAACCACGCGCCGTAGGCGAAGTAGGACACGTTGATGATGGCGAACATCACCAGGAAGGTGCCCAGCACCGGTCGCCTCGGGAACAGCTTCGCCTTGGCGGCAAGCTTTTCCGCCACCGACTTACCGGTGTCGTCGCGGTAACACAGAATCGCGGCAGGCACCATGACGAAGCACACCGAGAACGACTCCCAGATCAGCGGGAACTGGAACGTGGTGCCGGTGAAGATCGAGCCCCACGGAATCACCTGCGAGTAGATGTACATGCCCCAGTGGATGAGGATATTTTCCAAGAATGCGTCGAATACAAAGCCGATCGCCACGGTGAGCAGGCCCAGGCTGACCAACGGGTGTCGCGAAACATAGCTTGTGGGACCGTATTTGGCCTGCAGCTTGCGCAAGATCCACACCGCCGGGAAGTACGGGCCGAAGTAGAACATCACGTAGCCGAATACCACGAATGGTTCGACGGTCGGCGAAATCGATACCAGCGGCCACGATTCCGGCCAGTGGATCAGGTCGGGGTTGTAGACCGCGAACGGCGACCAGTTCATGATCGGGTCTTGCCACACGATCAGCGTGGTGCACAGGAACATCAACATCACCGGGCTGCCCGGATTGCGGCGCCAGCCCCTGATGAACACGACCAGCAGGATGAGCAGCGACACGACCGTGGCCGCGTCGAGGAAGCCGATGTAGTCCAGCCCGAAGGTAAACTTCACCGGGCGCGGCCGGCCGTGCACGCCTCCGTTGGCGACCCGCGGGTCGAGTACCCAGCGGCGGTTCGCGATGAAGAACAACGCGAAAGCGGCCAGCGCGGCACCGGCGATCCAGCCGCCCCAGTTGCGCTTGTGTCCGGGGGGCGGGGCCGAATCCTTGTCCGCGGCAAGCGGTGTCGATTGATTCGTACTCATTTCTTCCTCACCCTTCTTCCCCGAAGCGGTCGACGAGGTGCGAGTTGACGCCGTCGGCGTCCAAGGTGCGAGCCACCAGGTAACCGGCGCCCATCCACGCCCGGCGGGTCCACTTGCCGAACGACACACGAGTGCCGGGCGCGCCCGAGGCGGCGGGCATCATCTTGACCCGCTCCAACGCCTCCTTGACGCCGCGCGGGCTGAGCGGATGGGCGTCGGTGAATGCCCGCACGAGTGTGGCGGCAACGTCGCGATTGACAACGGTCACACAGAATTCGGGGCGACTGCCGTTGTACTTCTTCGCGTAGCTCTCGAGGAAGTCCTGCCCGATCTGATTCGCCTCGTCGTACTGATCGACACCGGTCCACCCCATGAACGCGTTCCACATGATCGGATTGACCCACGCGTTCTGCCATGCGGTGGTGGTGAAGCGCGGCGGGTCCCAACCGATGGCCTCCAGCGCGGGGTTGATGAACACGATTCCGAATCCGAATCCCAGGTGCACGATCGCCTCGGACTTTGCCTCGTGCAGCGTTTGCACCGCGGCGTTGATGTCCTGAGCCGTCTGGGCGATGGAGGCCTCCGCGACGATCCGAATACCCTTGCGCCGGCAGGCACTTCGCAGGTTCTTCAGATAGCTCTCGCCAATGAGGCTCTGCTCGACCAGAACACCGATCTCGGCGAGTCCTCGTTTGCCGATGAGATCGGCCAGGAAGATCGGCTCATCGGTCATGGATCCTTGGGGGAATGCGAACGTCCACTCGCCCAGCCAGTCGTCGGTGCCGGTCACGCTGATGGCAGGCACCTTGAACCGTTCCTCGATGGCTTCGCGCAACGGCACGCAGTTATCGGTGATGTTGGGGCCGAAGACCACGAGGCAGCCCTCGTCGACCAGTTCGCCGTACGCGTCGATTACCGCTTTGACCGAACCCTTGGGCAGACCCTCTACCTCGCGATAGATCATCTGCACGGGACGGTCCATCAGGCCCTGCTGCACCGCCTCCTCGAAAATCAGGTCGAAAGTCTGAGTGAAGGAGGCGAAGAGCTCCTCGGGGAACCCCGGCGGGAGCTTGAAGTCCATCAGATAGCCGA
>NZ_DASXHW010000560.1:0-3361 GCF_036488105.1 Mycobacterium sp.
AGCTCCTGGAGGTCGAGCGGGGCTGGCGTGACATGAAGTCCGTGCTGGACCTGCGGCCGGTCTACCACCGGCTCGAAGAACGCATCCGCGCCCACGTCATCCTCTGCTGGCTCGCCCTCCTCCTCATCCGCATCGTCGAGACCCAGACCGGCACGACCTGGACCCAAGCCCACCGCGAACTCCAGCGCCTCCACGCCGGCACCTTCACCGGCCCTGCCGGCCTGTTTCGGCAGGTCACCGGCCTCACCGAAGCCCAGATCGACCTGCTCTCCAAGCTCAGCATCCCCCACCCCAAACAGGTCATCGACCTTCAACCCACACCCCGCTGACCAGCTGAAACACCACCGCCTAGAGAAACGCCCTCCAGGCGGCCACACCCATGCCCACCCAGCGCAGACCCCAGATTCAGCACTCCAGGCCGCTGAATTACGCGGAACGCGGGCTGGTGCAGGCGATGCAACATCGTTGCGGCAGACCCAGACCAGGCAGGCCCAGACCAGGCGGAGCAGAGCCCAACAAGCTGACTGTGCCCATTCCCGGGCGCAGCGGACGATAGGAGCCAGACATGACCGAGTCCCCGCCTCTACCGAGGGTCGTCTCCACTGAGGAGTGGCAGCAGGCCCGCGACGAGCTGCTCAAGGCGGAGAAGGAAGCCACCCGCGTGCAGGACGCGCTCGCCGCTCGGCGGCGCCGCCTTCCGATGGTGCGGTTCGCGAGCGACTACGTGTTCGGCACCTCCGAGCGCACCTGAACAGCCCGGCCAGATTTAGACCCACTGACGTCGGCAGATGAGCGCTGTCGGCGGCAGAAGAGGATGCCGGCGATCGCGAGAACCGAGGTTCTGCGGCGAGGTCGGGTGAGACTACCGGTAGTAGCCGTGTCTTCAGCCCACCGAGCGTTGGTCTCCTGATCGGCCCGCCCCCGACGGGCATCATGCCCGCCGGAGCGGCAGGATGGGCGTGTGCTCATCGTGCGCGCGACCAAGAAGCTACTCGACCGCATCGGGCCACCCAACCTGGACGAAGGCGAGCAACCCACCACCCTGCTGGGCCACTGGTACGCCACCGCCCTGTTCTGGAAACCCCAGGTCGCATTGTTCGTCAACGAACCGACACTGCTGCCGGTCCTGATGCCGTTCGCCCCCGCGGCGACCCTGCTTGCCAGATTCCCGCAACAGGTCGCCACGGTGCTCGGCGCGCATGGAACCCCAGAAACGATCATCCGCGCAGAACTACAGCAGATGCACGACCACCGCCTCGCCAAGACCGCCAACCGCAGCGTCGTCGGCATCATGAACGACTTCACCCGCCTCGCCGAGACCTACCGCGCCGACACCCCGGCGCCGGACTTGCTCAGCCTCGCGATACGACTGGCGACCACGCCCTGCGGCCCGCTCTACAGCAAACACGTCAGCCCCGACCGCGAACTGGACGCACTGGTGCGCTCCATCACACCTCCCGCGAACTGACCAACCGACGACCCCACACCACCACGCCGACCGGTGGGACTGTAATTTTAAAGGTGTAACTCCTGACAGGCAGGGAGACACCAGTGACGGATGTGACGAGTCGGCGGGGCCAGGACGGCGCCGAGCTGTCCGCCGCAGATGAGCAGGTTCTGCGTGAGCTGACCGAGCGGGCCCGCGCCGGCGGGCTGAAGCTGACCGGTGAGGGCGGTCTGCTGGGGAAGCTGACCAAGATGGTGGTCGAGGGCGCCTTGGAGGGCGAGCTGGACGATCACTTGGGTTATGGGAAGAACGACCCGGCGGGCCGTGACGGCGGGAATTCCCGTAACGGTCACCGCGCCAAGACGGTGCTGACCGATGCCGGCCCGGTTGAGATATCGGTGCCGCGGGATCGTGATTCCAGCTTCGAGCCGGAAATCGTCGCCAAAAGGCAGCGGCGGCTGACCGGGGTCGAGGAGATGGTGATTTCCCTGTCTGCGAAAGGGCTGACTCACGGAGAGATCGCCGCGCACCTGGCCGAGGTGTACGGGGCGCAGGTGTCGAAGCAGACGATCACCACGATCACCGATCGGGTGATGGAGGGAATGGCGGAATGGCAAAGCCGTCCGCTCGATTCGGTGTACGCGGTGATTTTCATCGACGCGATCAACGTCAAGATCGGTGAGGGCCAGGTCGCCAACCGGCCGATCTACCTGGCCCTGGGCGTCACCGCAGACGGCGAGCGGGACGTGCTGGGCCTGTGGGCCGGCGAGCACGGCGACGGTGAGGGAGCGAAGTACTGGCTGCGGGTCCTTACCGAGATCAAGAATCGCGGTGTCGCCGACGTGTGCATGCTGGTCTGCGATGGGCTGAAAGGGCTGCCGGATGCGGTCAGCGCGGTCTGGGAGAAGACGATCGTTCAGACCTGCATTGTTCATCTGCTGCGGAATTCGTTCAAGTACGCGTCGAAGAGGGACTGGGCGCAGATCGCGAAAGACCTCAAGCCCGTCTACACGGCGGCGTCCGAAGCCGAAGCGCTCGACCGGTTCGCCGAATTCTCCGGCAAGTGGGAAAAACGCTACCCAGCCATCATACGGCTGTGGGAGAATGCGTGGGCGGAATTTGTTCCGTTCCTGCGGTTCGACCGAGAGATCAGAACCGTCATCTGCACGACAAATGCGATCGAATCGATCAACGCCCGGCTGCGCAGAGCCGTCAACGCCCGCGGTCACTTCCCCACCGAGCAGGCAGCCCTCAAATGCCTGTACCTGGCGCTGATGAGCCTGGACCCCACCGGCAAGGGCCGCAAGCGCTGGACCAACCGGTGGAAGGCCGCCCTGAACGCCTTCGACATCACCTTCGACGGACGCCTGTCCGCCGGACGAAAGTAACCCACATCACAAGATCGAGTTACACCGAAAAGTTGACACTCCCGACGACTCAGGGCGTCGGGTTCGTTGACGAGACGCCGGCGGCAGATCTCGAGGCGGTCATCGACGCCACACGTCGCCGCCTCGCAGGCATGCCAAGCGTGGCAGTCAACGTCGGGCCGGCGGTCATCGATCCGGAGGTCGTACGGCTGAAGGTGCAACCGGTCGAGGACCTGGTTCCTGTCCGGCGAGCACTTCGAGAAGCGATCGTTGAAGCCCGCGGCCCAGCCTGTCTGACGGAGGCCGAGGAGTGGGAGCCGCACATCAGCGTGGCGTACAGCAGCGAGGCCGGATCGATGAACCCCATCGCGGCGGCGCTCGACCCGGTCCCGGTACGAATAGGTGAGGTGCAACTCATCGTCCTGAATCGGGACCACAAGCAGTACGAATGGGAGACGCGAGCCGCCTTGCCGCTCGGCGGCTAGCCTCATGTGGCTGATGGGGTGACCCCGGATTTGACGCCGAAGCCACGGACGGGGGATCGGGT
>NZ_DASXHW010000013.1:0-23602 GCF_036488105.1 Mycobacterium sp.
CTACCCCCGAGCAACAGCGTGCGGCCATGCGAATTGCCAACCGTCAGGCCGTCGTTCACTTCGCAACCTGGGCGGCAAGTGGCGTCGTGTTCGTCTTGCTCAACCTAGATTCCGGCGGCGGCGTGGCCTGCGTGATCGGGGCCGCTCTGTTGTTCGGCGGTGCGACCACCTCTTGCATGGGTTATCTGGTCACACAGCGAACACTGCGCCCGGTCATTGCCGCAGCCATGAGGACCGCGACGGCAGATACGAAGGTACCCGGGGTGCTGGCCAGGCTAGTGATCACCTGGATGCTCTTCAGTACCTTGCCGATCGCTGGCATCGCGGTAATCTTGCTGGCCAGCTCCAACGGATGGTTCGTGCGGAAATCGGCTCCCGTAGCGACTCCGATTCTGATACTCGCCGCACTCTCGCTGGTTCTGGGAATTCGCGCAATGGTCCTGGTTGCGCGTTCCATCTCAGACCCAATTCATAATGTGGTGGATGCGATGGCCGAGATCCAACACGGCCGAGGCGCCTACGTGGCGGTGTACGAGCCATCCGAAATCGGCCGTCTTCAAACAGGATTCAATCAGATGGTGGCTGGACTGGCGGAACGTGAACGGCTCCGCGATCTGTTCGGTCGTCACGTCGGCGCCGACGTTGCGCAGCGCGCGCTTCAACAAGACCCTGCCCTCTTCGGCGACACACGCGAAGTAGCAATCCTGTTCGTGGACATCGTGGGATCAACAGCGTTGGCCGCAGCGCGACCGCCCCGGGAAGTCGCAGAGATCCTCAACGAATTCTTCGGTATCGTGGTCGAGGCTGTCGACAACCGGCAGGGGCTGATCAATAAATTCCAGGGCGATGCCGCGCTAGCCGTATTCGGTGCGCCGTTGCGCATTGAGGAGCCCGCATCGGCAGCATTGGCAACGGCACGCGCACTTGCCAGCCAACTAGGGAAGCTCTTGCCCCTTGTCGACTTCGGTGTGGGGGTGTCGGTTGGCTCCGTGTTCGCCGGCAACGTCGGTGCCGAGCATCGCTATGAATACACGGTCATCGGAGACCCGGTCAACGAGGCTGCCCGCTTGGCAGATTATGCAAAGCAACAGAATTCCCGAATCCTGACGTGTGCCAGCGCAATCGCGCGTGCCAGTGCCACCGAGCGCCGGCACTGGGTGCAGCACGGGTCCGCCGTGCTACGTGGCCGACTTACCGCGACGGAGCTTGTAGTACCAATCAATAACGACTAGGCGCACCAGCCGCGCGGGCCCATTGCCCAATAGCAGCTGACTCAACGTTCACTGTTGGCGATGGCGACCATCGTGGCGACGTCGACGAATTTGACCCGTGGCCGCGAGGCGTCCTTACCCTTCTTGCATTCCGCAGAGTTGATGGCGCACCAGCCGTGCCAGTCGATGGGTTTGGCGCCGCATTGACCGAGCAGCTGGTCAAGCGCCGAGTGGTCGTTCACGTCGCGGGCAAGCCGGCCCTTGTCGAAGTCCGCCCATAGGCTGGCCACCGTCTCTTGGGCACAGGTGCGATTGGTGCCGATCACCCCGCGGGGCCCGCGCTTGATCCAGCCGGTGACATAGAGCCCAATGATGGGCTGACCCTGCCCGTCGAGCACTCGGCCGCCTTGGTTGGGCACGGTACCGGTGGCGGCTTCGAATGGCACACCCTCGATGGCCATGCCTGTGTGGCCAATCGACCGCAGGATCAGCGACGTTTCGATCAGCTCGGCATCGCGGTCGGGATCGCCGGATACCAACGAGCCACTGGGACCGAAACTGTTGTGCACCAACCGTAATCCCTCGACATCTCCGTCGCCGACGATCTCGGCCGGCGAGACCATGAAGCGAAATACGATCCGTTTGTTGTCGGGCGACGGCTGACGCTGGGCGAACCCGCGCGCGATGTCGAGCTTCAACGCCGTCTCAACAGCCTCGGTGGGATTGGAGTCCAGGTCGTCGCTGTCGATGATCACGTCGATGCCAGGTAGCTGTCCCAGCGCGTGAAACTCTCCGACCGAGAACGCGGCGTCGCGCGGGCTGCGTCGCGCCAAAATGACAACCTCACGAATCTTGCTGTCCGCCAGAGCCGTCAGTGCGTGGTCGGCGATGTCGGTCCTGGCCAATTCTTCGTGCGGGAGAAGCAGCATCCGCGCCACGTCCAGCGCGACATTGCCGTTGCCGATGATCACCGCACGTTGGCCAGACAGATCGAACGTGTCGCGGGCGTGGTCGGGATGGCCGTTGTACCAGGCGACGAAATCGGCGGCCGCGTGACTGCCCGGTCGGTCCTGGCCGGGGATGGCGAGGTCACGGCTTCGTGACGCCCCGACCGCGTAGATCACCGCGTGATGATGCGCCATCAGGTCGTCGTGGCTGATGTCGCGTCCCACTTCAACATTGAGGTGACAACGCAGTCCAGGCTTGACAAAGGCGGCGTCGAAGATATCGACGACCGATTTCGTGTCCTGATGGTCGGGCGCCACGCCGGCCCTGATCAACCCGAACGGTGTAGGCAGCCGCTCGAACAAGTCGACTTCGACACCGTCGACGCGCAGCAGTTCGCTGGCTGTGTAGCAGGCCGCCGGTCCGGCCCCGACGATCGCGATCCGCAGTGGGCCAGACGCGACGGGCTCGTGATCCGCGGGGGTCGACGGCATGCCGGAGTTCAGCGGGTGCCGCTCGAAATAGGCTTCGTTGATATCGCGAAATCGCTCTAACTCGGGCGGCAGATCCTCGTCGGCGTAGATCGCATCAACCGGGCACTCCTCCAGGCAGGCGCCGCAGTCAATACACGCGACCGGGTCGATGTAGAGCATCTCCGACATGGTGAACTCGCCCGGCTCGGCCACCGGGCGGATGCAGTCCACCGGGCACACCGGCACACAACTACCGTCTTTGCAGCAGTTCTGGGTGATCACGTAGGCCACCGCTTCCCCCTACTAATTGCTGCCGAGCCACGACGGCGGGTTGTCGACCCGGGGTTCTCCCAGCTTGGTTCGGATGACCCCCCACGGATCGGCGTACTGACCAGGCGCGTCGCGGTAGGCGGCTGGGCGTTTCAACAGCTGCTTCACCAGAGGACGGAGAGGCCGCAACGCATAGCGCTTCCACCCTGTCTTCGCGCGCATCTCTTCAAGCATCTCCGGCCACGAACGCTGCTGAAATGCCAACGCCTCCTGAGCTCGGGTGGTGTCCATCCAGTCGGTGACGAACCAATCGTCGTTGTTTTCCGGATTACCGGGCCGCCCTTGGCTGAACACGCCGGCCAGCCCCGCGGCAGCGACGAGAGCGGGCCCAATCTGCACTTGTCTCAACCGGTGCGAATCGTCGCCGGCGACCAACAGGGTTTCCCCGACGACGTCGGCCGTGGTAGCTGCGGCGAAGGCCGCCGCTACGTCGCGGACATCGATCGTGTGGACTCGGCCGTCGGTCGGCAGGGCGCTCTCGAACGCCACACCGTCGGAACTGAGGGGCATGGCCCTCAGGTCGACGCTGAGGACGCCTCCGAGTCGCAGCACCACCCATCCCAAGCCCGATGATCGCACCTGTTCTTCGGCCTCGAGCTTGGTTGCGCCGTACACGTCATAGGGTTTCGGTGGAGTATCCGCGTGCTCCAAATCGTGTAGACGGTGCGGGTTGCGAGGGCCGTAGACGGCATTGCTCGAAGCTTGGATGAATCGCGGGGGGTTCGGCTGCCGCGCGGCTGCACGCACCAGCGCCGCGGTAGCGTCGATGTTCACCTTGCGGGCCAATTTCGGGCTGCGATAGATCAGTGGCGGTATGACGGCGGCCAAGTGCACGATCGCAGCGGGTGACACCTCGGAAATCAGGCGAGTGACCGCGGTCGGATCTGTCAGGTCCGCCCACCGGGCTTGCGCACCCGCGGGCAATGCCTGAGCCGCCTTGCGTTGGGCAGGCGTGCCGAGGTCGGTGGCGACCACCCGACGACCATCGGCTGCCAGCCGCTTTACGGTAGCCGACCCGACCAGGCCGAATCCGCCCGTGACCAGCACGGTTTCTGACATGGGATGAACTTCCTAGTGGGGCGTCATGCTTCAAAATCAGCAGCAGTGCCGCTCATACTGCGACTATATCATTATCTTTTAAGTAGAGTATCATGTTCGAAACACTACCTGCCGCACACCGTAGGAAGGGCGCCGATGAACCAGAAAGGCTTGGATAACCGGGAGATCACCAAGTGGGATCCAACCCTCACTCAGAGGGTCAAGAACGTGGTCGGCCCGATCATCAAGCGATGGTTCCGGGCAGAGGTCCGAGGCCTGAGCGCCTTCCCGCTTGGTGGAGCGCTGGTGGTGTCGAACCACTCCGGCGGCATGCTGACCCCTGACGTGATGGTTTTCGCCACCGCTTTCTACGAGGCGTTCGGATATGACCGCCCGGTGTACACACTCGCGCATGACACGTTGTACGTCGGACCCTTCGCCGATTGGTTGCCGCGCGTCGGCGTCATTCATGCCACCAGGGAGCACGCCGCCGAGGCGCTGCACTCCGGGGGGGTCGTGCTGGTGTTTCCGGGCGGTGACTATGACTCATACCGGCCCACATCCGCAGAAAACATCATCGATTTCAACGGCCGGACTGGATACATAAGGAGCGCCATCGAGGCCGGCGTGCCGATTGTGCCGATCGTGTCCATCGGCGCGCAGGAGAGCCAGCTATTTCTGGCGCGCGGTACCGGTCTGGCCAAGCGCCTGCTCCCGAAGCGGCTGCGGACCGAAATTCTGCCCGTGACCATCGGTTTCCCGTTTGGCTTCAGCGTGTTCTTCTTGCCGCCCAACCTGCCGCTACCGAGCAAGGTCGTCACCCAGGTGCTGCAACCGATCGACGTCCTCGCTCGTTTCGGCGAGGACCCTGACGTCGCCGAGGTAGACGCCTACGTGCGCTCTGTGATGCAGGCCGCTCTCGATCAGCTCGCCCGCGAGCGCCGCTTTCCCGTGCTGGGCTGACGAATGTCACGCCCAGATCTGTTGTGTAAGAAGTGAAGCGACTCAACGGCATGGATGCCTTGCTCCCCCCGCACCGGTTTTGGTCCGCCGCAGGCCGTTCGACCGCACTGCATTAGAGACGGCAAATGGCCGCTCCCACGCAGTCCCTAACCAGACGTGGGAAGCATGTCTTGCCAGCTTTTGGGCGCCGACGGGCTGACGAGGTTGGATTGCCGATACAGCTGCCGGTCCGGACCGACATACCCACCGGTGAGGGGGTCGTAATGAACGACGGCCAACGATGGGCCACGCCCAGAACCGTTGCCGCCGAACGAACTCGGAGCCGCATGAATCCCCCCGCTTCCGGGCCCGGCCGGAGGCGAGGGAACGTCGGGGACGTCAATCGGCGCGATGGGCGGTAGCCCCGGCGAGACCGCTTGGGGTCCGGTGGCCGCCGGCGGCGGTGTGGGGTTTGGGGCGCCCGCCGGTGCTCCCGCCGTCGGGGGCGGAAGCGGTCCCGCAGGGCGCGGCGTTCCCTCCAGGGGTCCGAAGATCCTGTCGCGGTAGAAGCCGACCCGGTCATCGGGCGGGATGCCCTGCGCGAGCAGGTTGGGATCCAGCGGGGCAGTGCCGAAGATATGCTGGCGCATCGCCAGCGGTTCGAATGGCTTGTCGCTGTTGCAGATCTCGACTGTCGGCGCGCGCTTTCCCGGGTGCCCCATACATGGGTAGTTGCGGGCACCCCGAACCGCGATCGGCGAGTCCTGCGGCAGTTTGCAGTACAGCCCGTCGGGGGTATCGATCGTGGTGGTGTCGGCTGGGGAACGCCATTGGCTGGGCGGGAGGAAACCGACGGTGCAGGCCGGCGGATCGTTGACGGTGATAGCGAAGTCGCTCACGGCCATCCCGGTCGGGTTTTTCGTAGGAATCAGCGATTGGATAACCGCGGTGAACGGCGGTAGCAGCACCAGCACTTGTTCCAGCGAAGCGTGGTAGGTCACGGCGATCTGGCCAACGGTGGTGAGGTTGGCCAGCAGCACCGGCAGCGTCGGTTTGATTTGGTCGAGCAGCCGGGACACCTCGTTCAGCGCTTCGGGTCCCTTATCGAGCAGGCTGCGCACCTGTGGGTCGTCGGTTACCACCTGCCCGGTGACTCCGGAAAGGCTGCGTGCCCATAGCCGGATCGCGTCGGTGGTCTGCGCTTGCGCGTCGAGCAACGGCGCGGTGTCCTCGATAAGGGTTCGGGTGCGGTCGGCGACGCCGTTGAGGTCACCGGAGAGCTGTGCTGACGAGTCGAGCAGCGAACCGAAATCGTAGCCGGCCCCGTTGAATGCCTTGAAGGATTCGTCGAGCAGCGCGCTGAGCTTGCCCTTGGGGATGCTGTTGAGCAATGCTCTGGTCTGATCGAGCAGCGGCCCGACCGGCTCCGGGATTTTCGCGTCACCCGTGGCGATCACTGAGCCGTCGTGCAGATAGGGCGGCGAGTTGGTTCGCGGCCGCAAATCGACGTACTGTTCGCCGACCGCCGAGATGCTGCGCACCTCCGCTTGCAGGTCTGCCGGGATCTTCGGCGACGAGCCAAGAGAGAGAGTGGCTTTGGTGCCATTGGAGGTCAACGTGACCGCGGTGACCTTGCCCACCTGCGCGCCGCGGTAGGTCACGTTGCTGAACCGGTAGAGGGCGCCGCCGTCGGGTAACTCCAGCGTGACCGTCATCCGCCCGATACCCAGCAGAACCGGCACCTGAATGTAGGAGTAGGCCAGCACGGCCACCCCGATGATCCCCGCGATCGTGAAAATCGCCAGTTGGACACGGACGAAACGGGTGAGCATCAGCGGGTCCCGTCCGTCGGTGGGCTCGCATGCGGCGGCATCGGCGCTTGCGCGGGGCCTCTCTCAGCCGGGTTCGGTGGGCCCAGTAGCGGCCGCGGTGGCGGTGGTACCGGCGGCGGTGCGCCCGGTGGTGGTAGCGGCAGCGGTACGGCCGGTACCGGGGCGGGCGCTGCGGTGGGCGTCAGCGGGGCACCGACGGGTGGCGCCACCGGCCCGGGAGCTGACGGGTGAAGCGGGTCGGGCGTGTATTGGTACCGCAGGTATCCGGGGTCCCCGGGTGCCGGCACCAGTTCGGCGCCCAGCCGGCCCCAGTGGGTGCCCAGCAGCACGCTCTTTCTGAGCCGGGCGTTCGTCAAGTCGAGGGTGAAAAACCCGTTGACGTAGTCACCCCTGATGGCTCGGTCGACGACATTTTGGTTGAACGGGTAGGTCGGCGCGTATGCGAGGACCGCGTCGAGATCCGGACCGACGTCAGCGAGCGCACGGATCGTCGGCTCGAGGTTTTTCAGGTTCTTGACCAGATCGGCCCCTGCGTCGTTGACCAGCCTGGTGGCGGTGTCGCTGAACAGGCGCAGTTTGTCCAGGGCGGTGATGATGCGGGGCCGCTCGCTGATCAGCACATCCAGCGCGGGCGGTATCTTGCGCAGCGCCTCGCTGATGACGTCGCGTTGTCCGGCCAGTGCGCCGGCCAGCCGGTTCAATCCCTGTATTGAAGCGACGAGGCTGTCGCGTTGTCGGTCGAGGGTGCCCACGAACTTGTCGAGGCGCTCGAGCAGATCGCGCACAGCGGTCTGGCGCCCGGACAACGCGGAGTTGAAATTGTGGATGATGTCGCCAATCTGTCCCAGGCCTCCGGCGTTGAGGACCACGGACAGCGACGACAGCGTTTGCTCGGTCGACGGGTAGGTCGCCGACGTATTGAGCGGGATGGTCGCGCCCGGTTTGAGCCGCCCGGTCGCAGGCTGGCCGGCCGGTGCATTGAGTTCCAGATGCATCGACCCAAGCAGGCTGGTCTGTCCGACACGGGCAACCACGTTGGCGGGCACAACGGCATCATGCTTCACCGAGATCTCAACGTCGGCGTGCCAGGCTTTCACCGCCATCTTACCGACGCTGCCCACAACGACGTCGTCGATCAGCACAGGCGAATTCGGTTCCATCGTGCCGACATTCGCGATCTCGACGTGGAAGATGTCAGCGCCCGGCCCGCGTCCGATCGCCCCGGGCAGGGGCAGCGAGTTCACCCCGTTGAACGCGCATGAGGTCGAGGCCAGCATGATGCAGGCGATGACCAGCACCCGCCGCGCCGGCACCCGGGTGAGGTGTGCAGGTCCGGCTTCTCCTCGGGCCACGAGTCCGCCGCGCCGCTGGGCGGTCACGGCCGCGGCCCTTCGGCCGGCAGCAGGCCCGGGATGTTGGGCGGCGGTGGTGGGGGTGGCGATTCGCCGGGCCTCGTCGGCGCTGGTGGTTCGGGCATCGCCGCTCCCGGTATCCGTCCCGGCGGTGGTGGTGGCGGGACCTCGGGAATGTCGCCCGGCAGCCCGGTATAGGCGGACACCGCCGGCGGCAGCTCGGGCGGCCCGGCCTTGGGGCCCTCGCCGCCGGGTGCCAGCCGCGGCTCGGTGTAAATGATGTTCTGCTTGTCCGCCGATGGCATCAAAAAGGGGTTGATCGGGATAGGGAGTTCGTTGAAGTTGAACAGCGCCAAGGGGTTGAACACCCGCAGCGCCGGGCTCAGATACAGGCTGCACAGCTTGCCTGATTCCGTCGCGGTGACGTTCTCGATGGCTCCGAGCTGCGAGCAGTAGGCGTTCACCGGGTTGGTGAAGTTGGGGACCGCAAACGCTCCCTTGATGGCTCCCGTGTCGGGGTTGTAGTCGTTGTAGCCGTTCGCGAGCGCGTTCGGCGTGACGTGCAGGACGTTTTCCAGCGCCATGTGGTTGTCGACCAGCACCTGGGTGAGGTCGGCCAACCGCTGAATCTGCTCGGAGGTCTGGTCGCGACTTCCCGCGATGAACCGCTGCACCTCGCCGACCGCTGTCGACAGATTTGTCAGCGCCGCGTCCAAATCGGACCTGCTGTCGTCGAGCACGCTGGACAGCGTGGCGAGCCGGTTGTTGAACTGCACGATTTGTTGGTTGCTGTCGCGCAACGCGGTGACGACGGTCTGCAGGTTCTTGATGATTTCGACGATGTTGCCGCTGCCGCTGGCCAGGATCCGCCCCACTCCGGATAGTTGTGCCAGCGTCTGCCGCAGCTTGTCGCCGTTACCGCCGAGCGCGGCCGCGGCGCTGTCGATGAACCGTGCTATCGAGGGCGTCGACACCTTGCTGTTAGGTCCCAAATCCGTTGTCAGCCGGGCTAACTGGGTTTTCACCTCATCCCACTCGACGGGTGTCGCGGTCCGTTCGACTGGTATCACCGCGCCGTCGCCCATGATGGGCCCGCTCGTCCGGTAGGCCGGGGTGAGCTGGACATAGCGGGCAGCCACCAGGTTCTGAGCGACGATCACCGCTTTGGCATCCGCCGGAATGGCCACGTCGCGCCGGACGTGCAGGGTCAATTTGATCTGTGTCCCATCGGGTTGGATGGCCGAAATGCTGCCGACTTTGAGGCCCGAGACCCGCACACTATCCCCGGGATAAATCGCGATAGCGGTGGTGAAGTAGGCGGAGATCGTCTTCGGCCCCAGATACGCGTTGCGGATCACCAATGCCGCACTGGCAACGATCAGCGCTGATAGGACGATGGCGAGTGCCGCCGTAAGCCTGCTGCGCGATATCACCGCGATCCTCCCGGAATGCCGTTGTAGGGGAAGGGCAAGAGCGCCCGGGGCCCGGCATTGTCCGGTGGTGCACCGGGGGCTCCGTTGGCGCGGAAGCCGAAGAAATAGTCGTAGAACGGCTGGAAGATTTGGCTTATCAGAAGGTTCGGGACGTACGCGGTGTAGTAGAAGCCCGAGGACACGGACTCACCCTGCGTGAGTTGATACTTCGCCAAACCCGGCAGCGCCTTGGCGATGCTGTCGCGGTTCTTCTCCAGCATTGCGGTCACCGAATTCAGCTTCTCCAGCGTCGGTGCCAGCTTTTGCTCGTTGTCATGGACCAATCCAGAGAGCTGCTTGGCCACCGCGGAGGTGTTGGCCAGCAGCCGCACGATCGCCTGCCGGCGCGTCACCAGGACGTCGAGCAAATCGTTGGCGTTGAGAATCAGTGTGTTGAGCTGTTGACTTCGTTGCGACAGGATTTTGGTCACGTCACCGGCACTGTGGAGTAGCTCGCCCAATGTTTGGTTGCGGCCGTTGAGAGTCTGCGACAGTCGAGTCACGCCGTCGAAGGCCGGTCCTAGTTGCGGCGCGATTTGGTTGAGTGTCGCCGATAGGGTGTCGAGAGATTGATTGAGGGTTTCGGTGTTCGTGCCGGCGATGTCCGTTGTGAGGTCGCCGAGAGCCTCGCTGAGCGAATAGGGCGAGGACGTGCGCGAAACCGGGATGACCGCCATCGGATGCAGCCTGCCGCTGCCGGCCGATTCCAAGGTGAGCACCCGCTGGCCCAGCAACGAACCGGTTCGCACATGCGCGGTAGTTTCCGACCCGAGCTGGACCGTCCCGGCAAGGGCGAAGGTCGCCAATACATCGCCGTTATGCAGCGAGAGGTTCGACACCGTGCCGAGTTTCATTCCCGACACCAGCACGTCGTTGCCTTCCTCAAGGCCGCCCGAATCGGAAAGCAGCGCCTGATATCTCACGGCTGTGGCACGCTGCAGCAGCTGGTCAGGCGACAGCCCCACGGCGATGACCAGCACAACCAGGACAACGCCGATAAATCCCGTCCGGATGAGGCCGGCTCCGCGATATTTAAGCATCGGGCTCCGCGCACCTCCCGCCTTCTTGCTTGAAGATGGGCGATTCCACGGTGCGGTACTGCAGATCCGAGACCCGCAGCGATAGTTGGCAGAGGTAGTACGGGAGCCAGCTGCCGTATGAGCCCAGCCGGACGAGTTTGCGATAGTTTTCCGGCAGCTTCTGCAGTGAAACGTCGATCTTGCCCTTGTCCTGATCGAGCAGTGGGGCCAACCGGCTCAGCTGGTCCACGGTGCCGGCCAGCGGCCGCCGCGCCTTGGTCAGCAGATCGGTCACCGAGGCGGTTCCCTTGTCCAGGGAATCGATCGCCGCACCGATCGTGGCGCGGTCGTCGGACAGTCCCGAGATCAGCCGCTGCAGACGATCCACCGCAGCCGAGAACTTGTCGCCATCCTTGGTCAGCGTGCCGACCACCGTGTTGAGGTTGTCGATCAGTTGCTGCACCGTTTGGTTGTTGTCGGCCAACGTATTCGAAAACGACGACGTCTTCGACAGCAAAGACTGCAGGGTGCCGCCTTCGCCCTGGAAGATCTGCACCAGTGCCGCGGTGAGCGCGTTGACATCGTGCGGGTTCAGGCCCGTGGTGACGGGTTTCAGGCCACCGAGCAGCAGGTCGAGGTCGAGCGCCGGTGCGGTCCGGTCGGCCGGGATCTGTGCACCGGCAGACAGCACCTTGGTCGATCCGGGCCCGTCGACGAGCTCAAGATAGCGGTCCCCCACCAGGTTGAGATAGCGAACGACGGCCCGGGTGCCGTTGCTGAGCACGACGCCGCGGTCGGCGTCGAACGTCACCAACACCTGCTTGTCCGGTCGCAGCGAGACGCCCTTGACGGTGCCCACCCGAATACCGGCGACGCGCACCGTCTGACCGGTCTTCAACCGGGACACGTCGGCGAAGACTGCGGAATAGCCCGTTGTCGAACCCGTGCGGTACTGACCGAAAATAAAGAACAAGGACACAGTCAGTAGCACCATCACGACCGCGAAGGCCCCGAACTTGACGATAGTCGCGCGAAAGCCCCTCATCCGGGCTGCCCAATCTGCATGGTGTTACGCGGCGGCCCGTCGAGCGGCCCGTACAGCAGCTGTTTGAGGGCATCGGAGTTGATCAGCAGCTGCGGGTTACCGTACTGCCAGGGGTTGGCACCGACATCGGCGACGACGTACGGCGGCGCCACATCGAAGGGCACGACCGGAAGGTCGTGGCATTGCGGGCCGCCCGTCGCGCCGACCTTGGGCAGATTCGCCGGATACCGATACCGTTCAGCGCCGAATTCGAAACCGATCAACACGTCCACACCCGGCTTTAGCAGCGGCGCAGCGTGCGTATTCTGGGCGGCCCCGCTAAGGCCACAGGTCAGCGCCTCATGGTACTGGTTCGTCAGATCGGTGGTCGGTAGCAGCAGATGCAGAACCTTGGTCAGCGCTTGCCGGTTGCCGCCCACCACGTCGTTGCCGATGTCGGCCAGACCGATCGAGCTGATCAGGAACGCTTCCAGATTGCGTTGCTCGTCGACGATCGTCTGACTGATCCGGGTCGCATTATGGGCCGTTGCGAGGAGATCCGGCGCGGCGTCGGCGTACGCGTTGGCCACCGCGGGGAAGGCCGCCAGATCGTGGCTCAGCGCCGGAAGACTCCGATCCTGGATCGCTAGAAACGAATCCAGATCGCTGAGCATCTGTCCGATCTTGTGGCCGCGGCCGTTGACCGCGGACGCGATCGCACCGAGGGTCTCGTTGAATTTCGCGGGATCGACCTTCGACAACACCGACGTCAGTTCCTGGAACACCGTGTTGATTTCCACGGTGACGTGTTTGCTGTCGAGAACCTGCCCGGCCCGCAATCGCTGTGGCGAGGGATCGGCGGGCTGCACCAGCTCGACGAATTTGGCGCCGAAAACCGTCGTCGACGTGATGTCGACGAGCACATTGGCGGGGATGAGGCGTAGCTGGGAGGGATCCATCGCAAGATGCAACGCCGCTTGGCCATTCGGCCGCGACTCGATCGAGGCGACCTTACCCACCTGCACGCCGCGCATCTTGACTTTGGCGTCGGGGTTCATCACGAGGCCGGCGCGCTGCGACACGACCGTTACTGGAACGGTTTCGGTGAAACTGCCCCGGAACAAGCCCACGGCCACGGCCACAATCCCGGCAATGACGGCGACGGTCGCCAAACCCACCAGTGCGGGTATCCCCCTGGGTGACATCGGCTGTTCCTCTACCCCGACAGGTTGAGGTTTCCGTCGGAGTCCTGAACAACGCACCCAGTGGCCGCAGTCAACGTGACCGGTTGTTTCAGGGTCATCGGCGCTCCTTGCTGTGAATTTGCGACCCGCTCGCTACGAGCCGCTAACCCATACGCGGCGATAAGGTTGGGGTGACGGGCGTAGCGCTCTACGGTCTTGTATTTCGATAATCTGATGTGAGGCAAAGTAGAGCATAGTGCTAGCACAGCGGTAGGTCAGCGTTTCGGCAGCATTGGCAGGTATGGAGTCCTGCGGCCCTGGCGGCGAGCGGTTTGTTTCGCTCATCGCCCAACCCAGGGTGAGAACAGCATCCTCCACGGTGTGCGGTGGGCGCGCATGGCGTGCCGCCCACTTCGCGCGGTGCTTGCGCAGCCACTGCTGCAGGGCAGCGTCCTCGGCGGGCAGACGGACCGCATTGCCGAGCAAGCTTGTCGTCGACTCCCCGCTGGCGCTGAGCAAGGTGTGCGGCGACGGCGGCGGGTTTCTCGTGATCCGGATAGACAGCAACTCCGGTGAGCGGCTGCTGCACCAACTCGAGCTCGACCGGGGCGTCGTGGTCTATTTCAACCAGATGATGGTGGTCGGTGAGATCGCCGTCCGCGAAGGCCCGCGGGCATTCGGAGCGACGTCGCCTCAGCAGGTCGTGATCTGGGAGCAGCTGATGGACGCGAAGACCGTGCTCTGCTGACCGCCAACACCGACACCGTCTGCGTGATCCCGCACCTCAAAGTCAATGCGGACGGCTGATGTCATTGAGGCACCACCGCACATGTCGCGTTCATTCGGGACGGCCCACAACCCGCTGGAGCAATTCAGATGCGGGCCATCGGCATTGCCGAGGGCCCACCGCTCGTGCCCGAGGATGACACCGGCGTGCTGCTGAAGGAAGCCGCCAGCATTGGGGTGGTGCGGTGGCCCGAGCCGAAGCCCTATCCCTCGGTTCTGATTAGCCAGGGCGCGAACGCTTTTCGCAGTGCTTCGCACTGCCGGTCGAAGAATGCGCGCGAAACCGCGGTGAAAGGCGCGACTGCGTCGAATCCGTGGAAGGCGCCAGGCACTATATCGATTTCGCATGCCCCACCAGCCTCTTTAAGACGGCGGCCATAGTCGATGTCCTCGTCGCGCAGCGGATCGAGGGTTCCCACGCCGATCCACGCGGGCGGCAGCCTAGAGAGGTCGGTGTGCCGGGAGGGCACAGCGGCATCGACATCGGCCCCACGCAGGTAGGAGTCCCAGCCCAGTCGGTTGGTGTTGGGGTTCCACATCCGATAGCGAGGATTCTCGATGCCAGGGCGGTCGCTAGAGCGGTCGTCGACCATTGGGTATACCAGCAGCTGGAATAGCGGTGCCAACTCGCCGCGGTCGCGCGCCAGCAGCGCTAGCGCCGCCGCCAAGCCGCCGCCGGCGCTAGCGCCGCCGACGGCAATCCGCCTGGAGTCGACGTCTGTGTGGTGGGCCAGCCATTTCAACGCCTCATAGCAGTCCTCGAGCGCCGCGGGATACGGGTGTTTGGGCGCGAGCCGGTAGTCGACGGCGGCGACCGCGACACCGAGCCGGCGCGCGAAACGTCGGCATAGCCGGTTATCCTGGGCTGCCGACCCGATGACGTACCCGCCGCCGTGGATCCACATAAACGCACACCCGGTGTCTTGGGACTGCGGCGGTCGGTGAAGCCACACATTGGCACCGCTCGGCAGTCCTGCCACCTCGACATTCTTCGGAGCGCGCCGTCCCTGCAGTCTGGACAGCGCGCGCATGATCGGCAGCGTCTTGCGAGTGAAGGCGCCTCGGGGCAGAACCCACGCGATCTTGCGCAGGTCGGGATGGAACTCCTGAGGGTTGGACATCAGACCGGGAAGGTGACACCGGTGAGTTCCTCAGCCACTGCCCACAGCTTCTTCTGGACGGCCACATCGAGGGATTTGGCGCTGGACTTGACCAATGTCGGGTAACCCCTGAGCTCAAACGGTCCACGCGGACCCCAGTACTGGCCCCCGCGCACCTGCGGATCGGTGGCGGCCAGTAACTGGGGCAGCGCTCCCATCGCCGGGTCCTGGCCGATCACTGGGCCGGCCCACCTCATCAGCGGTGCGAAAGGCTTCCACACGTGGCGTGTCAGCTCCGAATCGGTGAAGCCTGGATGGGCGGCCACCGCAATGGTCGGCCTTGCCGCGGCGGCGAGTCGCCGCTGCAGCTCGTAGCAGAACATCAGGTTGGCCAGCTTGGATTGGGCGTAGGCGGCCCCCCGGTTATAGCGGTGCTCCCATTGCAAGTCGTCGAAATGTATTGCGCCGCCGAGTTTGTGGGCGTTGCTGCTGACGATGACGACTCTGGAGCCATCGACCGCCATGAGGTTGTCCAACAGCTGGCCTGTGAGAGCGAAATGGCCGAGATAGTTGGTGCCGAACTGCAATTCGAAACCGTCGGGGGTTACCTGTTTGGGCGGAATCATAACTCCGGCGTTATTGATCAGTAGATCGATGCGCGGATAGGCGGCCCGCAAGGCTTCGGCTGCCTCGTGCACCGACTGCAGCGAGCCCAGATCGAGCCGCTGAACAGCGACATCGGCGTCGGGTGCGGTATCCCGAATCCGAGTTTTGGCAGCGTTGCCCTTGTCGATGTCGCGGACGGCCAGCACCACTGTGGCGCCACGCTCGGCCAATACCCGGGCGGTGTCGTAGCCCAGACCGGTATTGGCACCGGTGACGATCGCCACCCGCCCGGTCTGGACAGGCGCATCCGCCTCGGTCCATTTTGCCGCTGACATAGAAATGACCCTCTCTCTGAAGACGACACGAATACTGTTGTGTTTCTGGCTTTTCCATACGGTGCTGTCGGAGTCGACCCTGCTGCAAGGAGAAGGTCCCCCACGCGCATTGGCTGCGTCGCACGGCGTCGCGAGCACAACCAACCCGGCCACAGCGCGGTGACGGTATGCTTTCTACATAAGAACATCATTCTCTACATCTGCACCTACTAGATGCCCTAGTTTGCACCTGTTACACTACATACGCGGTGTCCGCCCTATTCGCCCGGTGGTAAGAAGCGAGCTCATATGGACTGGTTTGACCGGAAAATCGTCGAGTGCGTCGTCATGCGGGCCCCGCGCGGGGGCGTTCACGATGAGGATGTCCCGAGTTCGGCATGAGCGCTCACAACCTTCGCAAGCGGTTCGCCAGGATTGTCGCGAAGCTGACCACCCACGCTGGCCACGTCTATGACCGTGATCGCGCACTGAGGGCTCGGGCGCACAGCGTGTTGGGTTCTCCGTGTAACCCGCTGATCGAAGATCTCGAGGAGACCACCCAGTTGGTCGAAAAGAAGGGACGCCCCTTACAGAGTGTTCCCCGCGCCAGTCACTCTTTTCGCGGTGTGTACAGGGTCTGGGGAATCCATACGGGTCTGGTTTTTCTAGCAGCCTCTCTGACCCGTGATGGGCTCGACAAACGTCCTGCTGTTAACCACCTCATAGCCCAATGAGCCTGGTCGACAGCGCAAGAGGCGTCTTACAGATTGGAAAACCATTAGCTAGTTCCGCCCGCTTGAATATTGCCGGCGCTGTGCGCGTCCACAGGCGCGGGTACGAAGGCTGGACAGGTGCCGTGAACACCGATTACGACCCTCTTGACCGAGCGACCGCGGCCCAGCCCTTCGATGCGTATCGGGCGCTGCATCGCAGCGGCCGTGTGCATTACAACCCAAAGCGGGCGACGTTCATCCTGCACCGATTGGACGACGTCCGCGCGGCGCTGCGCGATACCGATCAGGTGACGAGCACCGAAGGTGTCACCAGGTTCAGACTCACCGCTCCATTGGTGGTGTTTACCGACGACGAGGAACACACCAAGCTTCGCAAGCAGGTGCTGCCCGGATTCGTCACCGGTGCGTTGGACTGCTGGTATCAAAAGGTCGAAGAGTTGGCTGCAGAATCAGTCGCCGACGTCATCGCCGATCCCGGTTGTGACTTGGTGCGGCGGTTGGCTATACCGTTACCGATGACGGTTATCGCCCACATGCTGGGTATACCCGACGGCGACATCGACGATTTCCGCCGGTGGTCCGAATCCGCTGTGCGGATCATGGAAATCTCGCCGACTGTACGCGGTATCGCCGAAGCCGCAAAGGCGCTCGGCTCGGTGCTGGCGCTGCGGCGCTATTTCCTCGCTGAGTTCGCCAGTGGCACCTTGAAGGGGTCCGACACGGTTTTCGGCCGTCTTCTTGACCACAATACTGAGGGAGATCTCACCGACCAGGAACTGTTCTTCATCGCAATCCTGCTTTTGATCGCCGGCAACGAAACAACCACAAACCTGTTGGGAGGGATGTTCGATACGCTCGCCAGGGATCCGCACACCTACGATTTGATCCGCGCCAATCCAGACCTCATCCCGAGCGCTGTCGAGGAGCATTTGCGGTTCACGAGTCCGATCCAGAACACGTTTCGGTACACCCGCGGGGACTATCGAGTCGGTGAGGTCACCATCCCGCGTGGGTCACGGGTGCTGTTGTCCTTCGGAGCCGCTAATCGCGATCCGCTCGCCTTTCCCGAACCCGACGAATATCGGGTGGATCGCCACCCGCGTACACACGTGGGGTTCGGCTATGGGGCGCACCTGTGCATCGGCGCCCCCCTGGCGAGGCTCGAGGCGCAGGCAGTGTTGCGTGAGTTGGTCGAACGGGTGTCGCGGATATCCGTTGATGGCGAGACGACATGGTCCGACAACATTTCGCTGCGCGGCCCAACCCGCTTGCCGATTCGCCTCACACCGGCGTAGCCGAACTAAATGAACAGTGATGGGGAAACGCGCCGGCAGTAAGGGGCGGCCGAGATAATTTGGGTTTCGTCACGGCAAATGTGCTGAGCAGCGTTGGACCGCACGACCAATCTTCTTTCACCGCTGAACGACAAGGAAGATCATCAATGGCTTTCGTTATCACCCAGAGATGTTGCAACGATGCCAGTTGCGTCGACATGTGCCCGGTCGATTGCATTCGGCCCTCTCCAGATCACCCCGATTTCGCCACGACCGAGATGCTCTACATCGACCCGGGAGCCTGTATCGACTGCGGCGCCTGTGTGCCTGCCTGTCCGGTCAGCGCGATCCGCTACGAGGAGGACCTGCCCGACCCGTTGAAGCGGTACAAAGAAATCAACGCGGCCTACTTCGATCGGCATCCGCTGCATGCGGACGCGGCGCTTTTCCAGGAGCCGCATCGTCCGTCTGAGAAGGTGGAGACAATGCGGGTGGCCATAGTCGGTGCGGGACCCGCGGCATGCTATGCGGCCGACGAGCTCTTAGCGCGCATGGATGTTGAGGTCGAGATGTTCGAAAGGTTGCCGACGCCGTACGGACTCATTCGCGCCGGTGTAGCCCCCGATCACGCGGACACCAAACGCGTTGCCTCGGTGTTCGAACCCAGATTCGTTACCGATACTTTTGATTTCCACCTCAACGTCGAAGTCGGAAAGCATGTCACGCATGAAGAGATCATGCGCCATCACCATGCGGTCATCTATGCGGTCGGCGCATTCGAGGAGAGGAGACTCGATATAGCCGGGGAGGATCTGCCGGGAAGTCACCCCGCGTCCGACTTTGTCGCCTGGTACAACGGACATCCTGACTACGCGGATATCGAGTTCGACTTATCCGGAGAGCGGGCGATTGTCGTTGGCAATGGCAACGTCGCACTGGACGTCGCGCGAATCCTGATGCTTGGTACCGACGAACTTCTACGCACCGACATCGCCGACAATGCGCTAGACACTTTGCAGCGCAGCAATATTCGGGAAGTCGTACTGCTCGGTCGCCGCGGACCTCTCCAGGCGGCCTACTCGTCGTCGGAATTTCTGGCGCTCGGCTATCTGCCCGGTGTGGACATCGTGGTCGAAGAGCGTGATCTGGATGTGGACCCTGCCAGCAGGGCGCTGCTCGAGGATCCTGAGGTGGAGCCAGCTCTCGCCCTGAAGATGGAGATTGCCCGAGAGTTCGCCTCTATGCCGGTAGACCCGGGCAACAAGCGCATCGTATTCCGCTACTTGGTCTCGCCCGCTGAGATTCTCGGTGCTGACCGGGTCGAAGGCATCCGGATGACCAAGAACGAACTTGTCGAGATTGACTGCACGTTGCAGGCAGTGCCGACTGACCAAACCGAAAAACTCGATACATCGCTGGTGCTGCGCTCCACGGGCTTCCGTGGGCAGCGTCTGCCTGACCTGCCCTTCGACGAGCGCCGCGGAGTAGTCCCCAACGAACACGGCCGGGTAGTCGGTGACGATGGCCGGCCACTCACGGGTGTGTACGTGGCCGGCTGGATCAAGCGCGGCACCACCGGCACGATCGGCACCAACAAGCACTGCGCCCGAGAAACGATCACCAGCCTCATCGACGACTTTATGTCCGGCCGGCTCGAGACCCCGGATGGCGATCGGCGTTCGCTGAACACTCTCCTGGCGCGTCGTCAGCCCGACGGCATTTCCGGGAAGGGCTGGCGCGCCATCGACCAAACCGAGCGTCAGCGCGGAGGGGCCGCGGGCCGTCCGCGGATCAAAATCACCGACGTGGCAGAGTTGACTGATATCGGGAAGAAAGGGGAACAGCGGGCGTGAGCCAGGTCCCTTCCAGCACTCCTCTTGAGGCGCCTTCGGTACCGGTGAGGGTCCGCTGATCGCGCTGGGCCTGCTTGAGATCGAGGCCGGCGCAGAACGCCGGATCCGCACCGTTCAGTACCACCGCGCGCACCGACGTATCACGATCGGGGTGCACCAAAGCAGTGTGCAACGCGCTGATCAAGTCGGTGCTCAACGCATTTCGCGACTGGGCACGGTTCATCGTAAACACCCCGGGCCGCGCGCGTCCTCGCACAACACGAGCTGGTGGTTCAAGTCACCCATGTTGTGGCCCTTGGCAATTGGTTGTCACTCAACGGCAGGCTCACCATGTCGGGTCGCGCTGCGGTGGTCCGATTAATTTTCACGGTTTCGCAACTCGATGTCCGTCCAGCAGACCGGTCAACCCGCTCGGTTGGTGGGGTCCGATGGCGATCTGCTCGACGACGCCGACGCCGCGACGCTCGCCCATCGTGGCGGTAACAAGGTTTTGGATGTGAATTGAGGCGAAGTCGGTGGGATCGAAGTCGTCGAGCCGGATCGACTCGCGCCCGGTCTCCAGCGGCCCGTGGATGGTTCCGTGACCCCATTGTGGGTGCCAATAGCCGATCCCGCGCATGCGGAAGGTGAACTTCTTCTCGACTTCAACCAGGACTTCGCCCTCGTCGGGGTCCTCGAACCACAGTCGCGCGCGTTTGATTTCTCGGCGCCCGGGCTCCCAGTCGAGTTCGTAACGGATGTCGTGACATTCGCGGACACCGGCTGTGCTCCAAGGGGGTGCGCCCTCGGGAATGGGATCGATGACCAGAGCGGTCTCAAGCCACCTCCTGCCGTCTTCGTGTTCGTGCACAGCCAGATGAGTGAAGCGGTCACCGAAATGCAGTGGCGCCCATAGCCAGAACACTTGGAACGGCATGGGCTGTCGAATCACCTGGACCTGGTCACCAATCGGGCGCACCCCCCAGGAGCGATCCCGCGTGCCCGAAACCTCGGTGGGGTCGATCTTCAGCTCGTCGCCGTCGACGCTGACCGTGCCTTGCCAGCTACCCCACTGGGTCAGACGCGTGTGATCGGTGAGCAGGATTCCCTCGGGCGTGCGTCGCTGCTGGCGGGGTTCCTCGACGGAAACAGTGGTGGCCCTGAACAGCAGGTCGCACGCGATGCCGTGCTCATTGGGCTCCACGACATAGCGGATGGTGCGCATCGGGTCGACCACCTCGATGCGAATTGGCCCGACGGTGGTGGACCGGTCGGTCGGCATCGCACCGGAGGCGAACACCGAGTGCTCCACTCCGTCGCACACGATGCTGAATGCGGCGTCGATCACGCCGCGCACCGGGTAGTGACCCATTGCCGCGCCGAAATAGAACTCACCGTCGCGTTGATGTCCGTTGAACCAATACCGGTCGTAGTGGTTGATATCGCCGGTGGCGGGGTGGGCGATCGGATCGGCTGAGGGGTGGATCGGAAAGTCGTCGAACGGGCTGAGCATGATCCTCCAGGTGGTCATAGTTTGGCGACTGCGCCACCGTCGACATCAAGGACGGCGGCGGTGATGAAAGCTGCTTCGTCGGAAGCCAGGAATGCCACGGCAGCCGCGACGTCCTCGGCGCGGCCATGGCGCTTGAGTAACTGAATGTTCTGATAGTGGGACCAGAAGAGGCCATCCTCGCCGAGGACACCTTCCCACTTGTCGGTCAGAATGCGCCCTGGACGCACCACGTTGACTCGCAGCCCATGCTCGCCGCCGCGGCCCGCGAGATGCTTTGCGAGCCCTTCGATCCCGGCCTTGCTCGCCTGGTACGCGGCCGAGGGCTGAAAGCCACCCATCCGTTCCATCTCGTGCGCGCCGACACCCATCCACGCCGAAAGCGACGAGATGACAACAATGTTTCCCTTTGTCGACACCAGATGCGGCCACGCGGTCCGACACGTGAGCATCGTGCCGTGCAGGTTGATGTCGATGAGCTCCCGCCATTGCTCGACGGGCTCGTCGGGCCAGGGTCCGATGTTGGCACCGCCCGCGTTCGCGACGACCACGTCAAGCCGCCCATAGCGGTCCACCGCCGCATAGATGACGCCGGATACCGACGCCGCGTCGGTAATATCCGCGGCAATAAACGTCGCTCCGTCAGGCAATGCGGACTCCGGCGGATGGCGTGCACAGGTGACGACCGAAGCCCCTTCGCTGACGAGGCGTTCGACGATGCCGCGCCCGATTCCTGTTGTCCCTCCGGTCACGATCGCGACCCGGCCGCGGTAACGCTCAGACACTGGAGATCACCAGCATCTTGCCTTCGCTCGTTGACCTCACACGCTCCCAATCCTCAATGCCGTCACAGCAGAGACATCGCGTCCAGGTCGGTGATCGCCGTCGACGACCGCTCGGCCATCATGGTGAACATCCGATCGCCCCGTGCGGTGGGCTGGGCAACGGACGCGCCCAACACGGTGATGAACGGGCCTTGGAACAAGCCGTATCGGTAGTCCTCCCAGCACTGTTCGGCGCCGTAGCCGTCGACTCCTAGCGCGACGAGGCGACGATGGTAAGCCTCGACGATGCCCTTCTCGCCAGCGCGACGGCTCGCGGTCGACAGACCAGTGGCGACAAGGAAGGCGACATCGCGCAGCGGAGACCCGACCGTGACGACCTGCCAGTCGACGGCTACCACCGGGCGGGGGGCATCGGATTGAGCGAAGAGCAGATTATCCAGTCGGTAGTCACTGTGCAGCATCGCGAACGGTTCGGGTCGCCCGGCCGCCCAATCCACGAATCGATCAGCGAACTGGTGCAGCGTCGCCGCGGTGCTCCGGCTCACCGCATAGCGGTCCAGGAACTGCTTGGTGGCGTCCACCAGGATCCCGGCAGCAACGTCCGGGTACGCCGCGAGATCTGGTATGAGCCAGTCGAATTCGCGAAGCGACGGGTCGTTCCAGGTCGGCGCGTGCAAGCCAGCGACGTTGACTGCGGCCGCACGAGCCTGATCGACAGAGCAACCGGCGATCTGGTCGCCGGACTGCGCGGGTGCAAGGTCCTCCAGCACGAGCGTGAATCCGTCGCCGCACTCGTTCATCGCGGCGAAATAGCACCGAGGGATGTCGAGCTGCAGCCGATTCGCGACCTCGCGGTAGAACGTCGTCTCGCACCGGTAGCCCAGCTGGCCGGCGGCGCGACTTGCCGGATCGGTGGCCGGCAACTTCACGATCAGCCGGCCCGGACCATCGCCGGCGTCGTAGCCAATGAACAACCGATAACACGAACCCATCTGTCCGTTGCCAACCGGCTCGGCGGTCACACGGCACACGGTGGCAGCGATGCCGTTCTGCGCAAGAACAGCCGTCATCCACTCCGGGGTGACGGCGTCCACCGACTCCAGGGCCGTCGCTTCCATCAGCAAGCCGGTTGGAAGCCGCGTGCGGCGACGACCTCCGCCTCGCGACCGTACGCTGCCCACATCAGCACGTATTCCGTGACTCGTCGGTCAAACAGTCCATCTGAGCTCGCTTCTAGCCGCCGGGGGTAAGGGAGATCACCGCGAAAGTAGAGTATCTGGTGCTCGCTGGATAGACATCACATGCACAAATAGAAAGTAACATTCTACCCATGGAAGCACAGGGTGGCTCACGGGCGGCGAGGCGGGGCTGCGGCATGAGTGGCTGGCACCAGGGTGGCTGAGGCGCCGGCGCGATCAGGCCTGTGAGGTGCAATACGACCCGCATACGCTCGGCGAACTGGTGCGCCGCTAAGGGCCAGGTCGAAACAACCTTGCACAGCGCGAACTGCTCCGGCCAACGAGAATGAACCAAGTGGACGATTGGGTCGAATCCGACTTGGCGTGGGAACTGGCTGATGCGATCAGCCCGCTGCTGGCCGAGCGTGACCGCGTCCAGCTGTACGCGGCCATCGGTTCGGGCGACTCCTACACCGCGATCGATGCACTGCTGCGGACAATGGCAGATCAGCTATTACCCATGCCTGCCGAGTTCATACCCAAACTCGCCGGCTGGCTCGACGTCTACGTCCACAGCGATGACGCACCACGACTGCTCGAACTACTCTGTGCCATCAAATCATTGCGCTGATGTCTCGTTACCAAACGAGTGTCTCAACCG